>CAXNCW010000104.1:0-4435 GCA_964200955.1 Legionellaceae bacterium | reverse complement strand
AAAAATACAAGGGGATATGGAAGATGAAGATGAGACTCTTAGCAACAGCTATTATTAGCTTAGCGGTGTCATCAGCAATGGCTGTCGCTACTAATGATAATACGATAGTATTAAATACAGATATTGAAAAATTATCATATAGTATTGGTGCTGATTTGGGTAAAAATTTTAAAAGACAAGGAATTGAGGTAAATTCTGCCGCAATGGCAAAAGGTTTGCAAGATGGTATACTGGGCACGCAATTGCTTTTGACTGAAGCACAAATGCAAGACGTGTTGAATAAATTTCAACGTGATATTATGGTAAAACGTCAAGCCGAATTCGCGAAAAAATCAGAAGAAAATAAATCTCAAGGTGAAGCTTTTTTAAATCAAAATAAAACAAAAGATGGTGTTATAACTTTGCCAAGTGGTTTGCAATATAAAATCATTAAATCCAGTACTGGCGTGAAACCGTTAAAAACGGATACAGTTACAGTCGAGTATACTGGTAAATTAATTAATGGTCAGGTATTTGATAGTACAGATAAAACTAAGAAACCGGCAACATTTCAAGTATCTCAAGTGATACCTGGTTGGACAGAAGCATTGCAGTTAATGCCTACTGGCTCCGTCTGGGAGATATATGTTCCCTCTGCTTTAGCTTATGGTGTACGTAGTGTTGGTGGTCCAATTGGTCCGAATGAAACTTTAGTCTTTCAAATTCATTTGATTTCTGTAAAAAAATAACTTTATGCTTGAAGATAAATTCATATGCAAATGATGCAATTATTTCGTGATAAACGTTTGTTGCTTGTGTTTGTATTGGGTTTTTCTTCAGGTGTTCCTTTATCTTTAATTACTACAACATTGCAAGCATGGTTTGCATCATCCGGAATGCCAATTTTATCAACAGGTATGCTAAGTCTATTGGGATTGCCTTATCTTTTTAAAGTTATTTGGAGTCCTCTATTAGATTATTATTCATTTTTTACTTTCGGAAGACGCAGAAGTTGGATATTAATTACACAAATTATTTTATTGTTAGGATTCAATGGTTTTTCATGGCTAAATCCTGGTACTTATTCATTGTTAATGATTATTATAGCTGTGTTATTAGCATGTTGTTCTGCTACTCAAGATATAGCAATTGATGCTCATCGTACCGAATATTTGCCTATAGAAAAATATGGTATGGGTACTGCATTAGCAAGCTTAGGGTATCGTTGTGCTTTATTAATTACTGGTGGTATTGCGTTAATATTAGCTAATTCTTATGGATGGTCTGTAACTTATCGGGTTATGGGGTTATTGATGTTGCCGGGAATTATAGCAATTTTATATAGTAAAGAACCTTGTGTTGATTATCTCAGATCATATAATTTATGCGCTTCTTTTTTAGAAGCATTGCAAGAATTGTATAATCGTGATTATTTTTTGCCATTAATTTTATTTATTCTATGTTATAAATTTGGAGAAGCTTTTACTGCTACGACTAGTGGAGTAGTCATGCCATTTTTAATTAATGGCATGAAGTTTTCTTTAAGTACTATTGGTGTTTTTAATCAAATGATTGGTGTAAATGGAATTATATTGGGTGGTTTAATTGCGGGGATGTTATTATCATATATTTCTATTTATCGTGCTTTATTAATTTTTGGTTTATTACAGGCATTAAGTAATTTATTATTTTTATTTTTAGCCATTTTAGGAAAACACGTTTTATTATTAGCAATTGCTGTTTTTTTTGATAATTTGGCTACAGGCATGGGATCAACAGCATTAGTAGTGTTATTAATGCGTTTAGTTAATCATAAATTTACGGCTATACAGTTGTCGTTATTAATAGTGGTATCTACGATACCACGAATTTTGTCTGGTCCAATTGCTGCTATATTACAAATTAAATATGGTTGGATTGGCGTTTATCAGTTGGCATTTGTGTTATCACTGTTGTTTTTACCATTTTTATTGAGATTAGATAATCTTTTAATTAAAAATTCATGGGCTACAACATCCATATAATTTGCTAAAGCATAATGTTTGTACTATATGTTAGTATGTAAACATAATTTTATGGAGACATTCAAAAGGAAACCTGAATTATTTACAGCTAAAAATGTTAACAAATATTCTTATGAAAATGTTGCAGAGGCTTTGCAGATTGAAAGATAACTATTAAGCAATAGTTTGCAACAACATCATAGTGGTAAAATGAATAACCAACGAGCAGCGCGGGGTGAAATTCAAAGAACTTAAGGTAGGATCAGAACTAAATTTAAAATTCGGCACAGTAATAGATCAAAATAAAAGAGAAACCAATTTTAAACAATCAGAACATATCAGTAAGCAAAGCACTTATGCCTCGGGACAAGTGTTTTTAGAAACCGCAGCAAAATCTTCAAAATATTATCAAATAGAGCGTACAAATCAGCATAATTTAATTAGCAAGTCTGGCTTAGATAGTAAATTTTATAAAAATTTTTATGAAAATATAGTCGTTACTATAAATTGTTTGAAATATCCAGAAGGCAATGCATTCCAAAGATTTAGTAATGATTTCTGTGCATTATTTGCTGAAGATCAACACAAGCAAAAGATCAATGAGAAATTTGATACTAGATTAAATAGATTCGACCGGGAGAAAATTTTGCCTATGTTATTAAATGATGAATTTCAGTTAAGCCCGGAAGCTATAAAAAAATATGTTGTGCAAACGTTAAAAGCACAACGCAATGATATTGCAGCAAATTATAAAGATCGTTTCATAGGGGTACAGAAAGAGTATGAGCAAGAGCAAAAGCAATCTAAAAATAAATCATCGCAGTTTTTTTTCATCAAAATAATAGGAAAAGTCAAGAACATAAGAACTCTCGTAGCCCGCCATCACAAAAAATAATTTGATAAACTTAGGCTCTACGAGAATTTCGGTAGAGCCTAATATTTTTGATCTTCTTTTGTACCAGCGATAATTAATTTAAATCCGGCATTCTGATATCATTTGCGAAAACAACATATAAGTTGTGGTCATTAAATATTTTTGCTATAGTAAACATAATATATAAATTGTGTTTGGACCTACAGTGAACGGCAAAGAAGTCATAGCAATTCTAAAGACACACGGTTGGAAACATACTTCTACACGAGGAAGTCATTATAAAATGGAAAAAGAAGGTTTGCGTGCTGTGCCAATTTCCATTCATGAAACAAAAGATTTAGGAATCGGTCTTTTGAAAGCTATCGAAAAACAAACATGTGTTAAATTGACTGGTAGAGATGAATGATGAATGAGATCATTGAGTTAAGTTATGGCGCAAAAATAGAGCCTGATGGCGATGGTTATCTAGTCACCTTCCGTGATATTGAAAATGCATTTACTTATGCTGAGACTTTAGATGAAGCCATATTTAATGCACAAGAAGTACTTGACTTAATGCTTCTAGATAGACTGGAAAAGGATGTGAAAATTCCTGTGCCTTCAAAATTAAAAAATGGAGAGATTGCCATTGCAGCCAGCCCTGAAGTTGTGGCGCCGACACTACTTCATATTATGAGAACATTGAATCATCGTTCTATGGCGGATGTAGCCAGAACAATGGGGGTATCATATCAAAGTTATCAACGTATAGAGTCAGGTAAAAATTTAACAATGAAGAGTTTGAAAAGAGCGGCCTTAGCATTGGGCTCTATTGTAGAAATTAGATTGCGTAAAATTGTAAAGTAACCATTGCGATTTCAGCCTATTTCAGGTTCATTCTGACATTGGAAAATACTTTGCAGTGAGCAGATCATTCTTGAAATTAATCAATATTTATGATAAAAGATAAAATTCAAAAAAACCATCATGACTAAGCAAACCAGTCGCCCTCGAAGATGAAAATCCCAATAATTTTGTTTTTAAAACAAGCATTCTGATATAATTTTGTGGCGCGAGTTACCTCAATGTAGTCGCTCTCTTTTCAGTGACATTACGTTCCTGTTCGAAAAACTGACTCGGATAAACTGGCACGCACCCTCGATTGTCTCATATACGCGAGTATATTGAACGGATGGTAAATAGTCCTGCTCCTTTCGGAGTAAGGCCAACCCAGTTTTCCACGAGGATAACTCGCGCATTTATTATACCATAAATTCACAATTTGTCAGGGGTAATTTAATGAAAGCGATTGTTCAACGTAGTGCCGGTTTAGATGTTCATAAAAAAATCATTGTTGTTACTATGTTACTTGAACAATCAGATGGTTCAGTTAAGGAAGAAACTCGCGAATATGGCACAACATTCAAGGCATGTGAAGAGTTAGCAAATTGGTTGTTAAGTAACGATATCCAGCTTAGGAACTGTAAAGAAATAACTTGAATATTTTCATGTGTCAAACTCACTGCGTTCAAACAAAAGACTCATAAAAATATTCAAGTTATTTTTTTACAGTTCCTAAGATAAAACAAATGGAAGCTGA
>CAXNCW010000103.1:0-4443 GCA_964200955.1 Legionellaceae bacterium | reverse complement strand
TAAATTTTCATTTCTTCAGAGATACGCAAGCAATAAGGCACTTTGACAATATTGATTCTATCAATAAAAGCTTCATTATGTTTATTATTACGAAAATTTTGCCACTCCGCTTCATTGGAATGCGCAACGATAATACCTTCAAATGGAATAGCTGATAAGCCTTCAGTAGAATTATAATTGCCTTCTTGAGTAGCAGTTAATAATGGATGTAAAACTTTAATTGGGGCTTTAAACATTTCAACAAATTCAAGAATACCGCGATTAGCACGGCATAAACCACCAGAATAACTATACGCATCAGGATCATTTTGTGAAAATTCTTCTAATTTTCTAATGTCAACTTTACCAACTAAAGATGATATATCTTGATTATTTTCATCACCAGGCTCAGTTTTTGCAACGGCAATTTGTTTTGCTCGTGATGGATGTAATTTAATCACCTTAAATTTACTAATATCCCCATTAAATTCATGCAACCGTTTTACTGCCCATGGTGACATAATATAGCGCAAATGTCGCGTCGGAATATGATAACGCTTCTCTAAAATATCACCATCTTCATCTTGATTAAACAAAGACAACGGTGATTCAAAAACCGGAGAACCCTTAATGGCATAAAAAGGCATTTTTTGCATTAAATCTTTTAATTTTTCGGCTAAAGAAGACTTCCCACCACCAACAGGACCTAATAAATACAAAATTTGTTTAGTTTCTTCAAGTCCTTGTGCCGCATGTTTTAAAAACCCAACAAGCTGCTCAATTGGCTCTTCCATACCATAAAAATCTTTAAACACTTCATAACGAGAGAGAATTTTATTAGAAAAAATTCTTGATAATATGGAATCATGCCGAGTATCGACTAACTCTGGTTCGCCAATGGCTAATAATAATCGCTCTGAAGGATTAGCATATGCGGTGCTATCGTTTTGACATAATTCTAAATATTCATCAAGACTTAACTCTTCTTCGGTGTTCGCAACATAACGTTTAGTATAATTTGCAAGAAATTCCTGTGTATTATTCATTAATTCATCCCCTGAAGTCACAAATAAAAATTTCCAACTTTTATTTAGTATAGCGCATAATTCATGGTAGGAACTGCAAGTTATTGCCTTACAGTTCCTTAGGCAGCTTAAGCACGAGAAATATCAAATGCCATCGTAGTCGCAATACTATTAGTTTTTAAAACACAAGCAATTAATCTATCAACACCAATCGCAATTCCACTGCAATTGGGTAACCCTGCATCCAAAGCAGCAAGAAAATTATTATCTATCGGTGGTATCGATAAATGCAATTTTCGCCGCATCTTAATATCATGTTCAAAGCGTTGGCGTTGTACCATCCCATCAGTAAGCTCATGAAAACCATTGGCTAACTCAATCCCTTGATAATAGATTTCAAAACGCTCAGCGACATCATTATGTATTTGTGCTAAAGCTGCTTGTGTTGGTGGAAAATCATAAATTGCAATCGGTGCGGTTAAAGTTTTTAAATATGGTTCAATAATATGCGTAAGCAATAAAAATAAATAATTATCTTGATTAGAGTCATTAGGGTCCAAGATATTATCAAGTTTATACTTAATAATAACATTTTGTAATGCATAAATAGATATATTCATTGGATCAAATTGACAAATATCAATAAATAATTGCTGATAAGATTGCTTAATTAATGGCGGACAATTTAATATATGTTGTAAAAATTCATCAACTTCTTGCATTAATACATGATGATCAATATCTAAATGATACCATTCTAACAAAGTAAATTCAGGGTTATGCCAACTACCTAATTCATCATTGCGAAAAACATGTGCTATTTGAAATATAGGACCGCTATCTGCAGCTAATAAACGCTTCATATGATATTCTGGCGATGTTTGTAAATAATATTGTTGATAATTACAAGAAGCGGTTATATTATGCAAATTAACATCGGTTACACCGCATTGTCCCATAATTGGGGTATCTACTTCTAAATAGCCACGATCATAGAAAAACGCACGGATTTTTTGAATAATTTTTGCACGATAACGTAAATTGTCAATAGTTGCTGATGGTTGCCAAGATATTTTAGGAACGTGCACGAAATCAGTTCCTATTCCGTGCACGTTCATTACACATTAAAACATGCCTAATTCAAGGCGAGCAGCTTCTGACATTAAATCTTTTGACCATGGTGGATCCCAGACCAACTCGACCACACAATCATTAACTGCTGCAATATTATTAATAGTTTGTTCAACTGTTCCGGGGAAAGTTTGAGCCACCGGGCATCCAGGTGAAGTTAACGTCATTTGAATGTGCACATTATGATCTGTATCAATAGTAATATTATAAATTAATCCTAAATCATGAATATTTACTGGGATTTCTGGATCATAAACAGTTTTTAATGCAGCAATAACGTCTGTTTCTGTTAATTGATTTTTTTTTTTTAAACCTAACATAATTTTTACTCGGTTGATACTGTTTTTGTGGTTTTCTCTAATGCTGAATCTAATGTATGCCAAGCCAGTGTTGCACATTTAACACGCGCAGGATAAGCACTAACTCCTGATAAAACTTTAAGTTTTTCTGGCAAATCAGCATCAATAATATTTGTTGTCAGCATTTTATGAAAACATTTAAATAAGATCTGTGCATCATTTACCGTTTTATTTTTTACAACCTCAGTCATCATTGATGCTGAGGCCTGTGAAATAGCGCAACCACAACCAATAAAACTAATATCAAAAATTTTATCTTGTTCTATATTTAAATATACAGTAAGTTTATCACCACATAAGGGATTAAAGCCATTAGCTGTTGCTGTTGCTGGTTGTAAAATATGATGATTACGTGGATGACGATTATGGTCAATAATCATATCTTGATACAGTTCACGTAATGCCATATTCATTACAAAATATCTCTAATTTTATGTAAGGTTTTAATCAAAATGTCAATTTCTGCAATAGTATTGTAAAATGCCAAAGAAATACGTGTAGTTGCCGCAACTTTAAAAAAATCCATTAATGGCATTGCACAATGATGCCCACTGCGAACCGCAATACCCTCGCTGTCTAAAATTGTACCAATATCATGAGCATGAATTTTACCATGAACAAAAGTTACAATCGGTATTTTATGTTTTGCAGTACCAATTAAATTAATACCCTTAATTTCTTTTAATTTACTGGTGGTATAGTCCAATAAATATTTCTCATAAATCATAGTTTCTTCAAGATCCAATGATTCAAGAAAATCAATCGCCGCACCAAAACCAATAACTCCAGAAATATCTGGAGTTCCAGCTTCAAATTTATATGGTAATGGTGCATATTCAGTAGCAGCAAATGTCACATTACTAATCATTTCACCACCGCCTTGGTATGGCGGCATTAAGTCAAGCAATTCTTCACGCCCCCATAAAACGCCAACACCAGTAGGACCATACATTTTATGAGAAGAAAAAACATAAAAATCACAATCAAGTTCAGTAATATTAACTGGTAAATGTGCCGTGGCTTGGGCACCATCAAGTAAAACTAATGCACCATAATCATGAGCAATTTTAATCATTTCTTTGACTGGATTAATTGTACCTAAGACATTAGATACATAACTAATAGCAACAAATTTAGTATTTGAAGTAATTTTTTTGGCGAATTCATCTAATAAAATTTCACCTTCATAAGAAATTGAAGCAACACTAAGTTTAGCGCCAGTTTTTTTACATACCATTTGCCATGGAACGATGTTAGAGTGATGCTCCATATGTGTAATTAAAATTTCTTCACCGGGCAAAATACGTGGGGCCACAAAGCTTTGTGCAACTAAATTAATCCCTTCAGTAGTACCACGAACA
The DNA here is from genome assembly GCA_964200955.1 of Legionellaceae bacterium. Lineage (GTDB taxonomy): Bacteria > Pseudomonadota > Gammaproteobacteria > Legionellales > Legionellaceae > CAXNCW01. Next base: position 588 of record CAXNCW010000103.1, on the reverse strand, counting down.
AAAATACATTCATGTGCATGTGGTGCATGAATAAAACGTTGAATCTTATTTCTTGCATCTTCAAATTTTAACGTTGCTTGCGCACTTAAATTATGCACGCTACGATGTACGTTTGCATTATACAGTTTATAATAATCATTGATGGTATCAATCACTATATTAGGTTTTTGCGTAGTTGCAGCATTATCTAGATATATTAATGGATAATTATTGCTCATAACTTGTTGTAACATTGGAAAATGTTGCCGAACTTGAGAAATATTAAACTTTATTCTGGTATTAGATGGCGCTAACATAATCAGCATCCTTGTTACGAAGTTGTTTTGTAATCAAATTAGTTATCAAATCATGTAAACTAAAATCACTCATTAATTTCATATTGTCTTCAATAAATGCATGAATTAAATATTGTACAGATGCTTCGTAGTCTAGACCGCGACTGCGTAAATAAAATATTGATTCATCATCTAAATGACCAACTGTCGCACCATGCGTACATATAACATCATTGGCAGAAATATCTAATTGTGGCTGAGTATTAATAATAGCTTTTTTTGATAATAAAAGATTTTTATTTTGTTGTTGTGC
>CAXNCW010000102.1:0-4457 GCA_964200955.1 Legionellaceae bacterium | reverse complement strand
AAAGATACTATACCTAAAACACCCTGATTATTTGCTTTCGTAGCATATAAAATTAATTGTCCATTAGGTGAAATTGATGGTGATTCATCTAAAGCTGCAAACGTAACTACATTAATATGTCCTGAATTGATGTCTTGCACTGCAATATGAAAATTACCATTATCTCGATGCAACATAACTATATGTTTTTGATCAGCAGTATAAGAAGCACGTGCATTATAATCACCATCATAGGTAACACGCTGGATAGTGCCATTATTCAAAATCAGACGATAAATTTGTGGTGATCCACCACGTCCTGAGGTGAATAATAAAGAACCGCCATCTGGCGCAAAATGTGGTTCAGTATCAATAGCCATACCAAAGGTTACTTGCTTAATATTACCAGAAATAAAATCAACAATATAAATTTTAGGGCTACCATTTTTTGATAAAACCACGGCTAATTGCTTACCATCAATTGACCATGATGGTGCACCATTAATTCCAGTAAAATCAGTAATTAATCTACGATTACCAGTGGCAACATCTACAGTAAAAATTTGTGATTTTCTTTTTTCAAAAGAAACAAAAGCAATTTTCCTTCCATCAGGAGACCATGATGGTGACATGATTGGTTCAGTAGATAAAAATACACTTTGTGGATTATAACCATCGGCATCAGCAACTTCTAAAGAATATTGTGTTCTGTAATTTTGTCTTTGCACTAAAACATAAGCAATGCGCGTAGCAAATATTCCTTTACGTCCTAATAATTTTTCATAAATTAAATCACTTATATGGTGAGCAAGCGGTCGCGTTTCTGCACTACGGATTTGAAATGAATTTGTAATTAATACACGGTTTTGCGTAATTATATCAATTAATTTAAAATTCACCTGATATTTATCATAGCCAACCAAATTTACTTGTCCAATAACCACTGTATCGGCACCAGCATTACGCCAAAGAACATAATTACCATTCTGTAATTGTGGCACTATACGGAATTCACCTGATATTTTTAAATCATTATTAATAATATTAACTAATTCTTGCGCCACATGATTATTGCCAAAATTATCAATACCAATTGGTAATGTTGCATTAATACCCTGAGTTAATTCTAAATCTAATGCAAATGCATTTTGCATCATAAGACCAGATATCAATAGAATTAATTGTATCATACGACATATACAGGCTTGCACAATTACCCCCTAATGGTTTCAGGTCTTACTGTTAAACTAATTTCACGAAATAAATTAAATATTTTTTGATCATGTGGAACAGGTAATGGCGATGCTTTATAAATTGCAGTTTGCGCTGATCTATCTAAAATAGCATCACCGCTACTACGAATTAAATGGACTTCTAATACGGTACCATTTTGAGATAATCGAATGCGAAATTGACTCGATAGATTTTGATTGACATTATCTGGTAATATCCATTGCCTACTAATAGCATCAATAATCATAGCTTTATACTTATTAATTTCTCCCATAGCAGCCACATCTAGCTGTGCTGCCCCTGGATTAGCGGCTTTTGCAACGGCTGTTTTTGCACCTGTTGCTGTTGCCACAGATGCCTTAACAGATTTAGATGCTGATTGAGCTGCCGCTTTAGTTTCTATTGCTTTGGCTTCTTGAGCCATTTTAGCTGCCTGAGCTTCCTTAGCTGCAATCGATTTTTTTACCATTTCTTGATGCTGTTGCAATTCTGCCAATGTTTTTAATTCTTGCGCTTTCTGCATCTCCAGACGTTTCATTCTTACTTGTTCTTGCTCTATTTGTTTTTTCTTAGCAATTGCAAATTGTGCTGTTTCTTGTTTAAGTTTATTCAAACGGTTTTCTTCAAGAACTCTTTTTTGTTGTGCTAATGCTGCTCGTTGATTAAGTTTTAATTGCCGCATTTTTTCTGTTTGCCGCTGTTGTGCACGTTCTTGTTTTAAATTTTCTACTGCTTTCATCACAGCAGTACTATCAACACTAACAGAATGAATAATTTCAGCATTGGTTGGCTGTACTACAGATTGTTGTGACACCGCTGGTTGTTGTTTAGAGGCAAGTTGTAACACTGGACGTGCATGATAATTTTCTAAAAATAACAATAAGACTAGAATTATATGTAAAATTACGGCTAATAGGAAAGATTGTCGATAATCAAAAAGATTCATGATGTTGCAGTTTCCTGATTGGCGTAATTTTCAGTAATCAAACCCACTTGTTCTGCTCCAGCTTGTTTTAATAACGACATGGCGGTAACTACCTTACCATAAGCAACATTTTTATCACCTTTAACCAAAACATTAATTGATTGTTTATTTTGTTTGGCTAACTCTAATTCCGCTGCTATTCTTAATAATAAAGCATTTTGATCTAAGGGTTGCTCAGGATTAGCTGCAATATTTAAAAAATATTCACCATTTTGATTTACTGAAACAATAATTGGCTCACGGTCAGTAGATTGCATCGCTTCACTCGTTGCTTTAGGTAAATCCACCGTCACACCCTGAGTTAACATTGGCGCAGTAATCATAAAAATTACCAGCAATACCAGCATGACATCTATATACGGAACAACATTAATTTCCGACATAGGCCGACGATTATTACGAATATTATCATTTTGCATTAATTTTTACCTTTAATTGCTACTGCAGTTTGCTGTTCAATTAGTGCAATTAATTCATTTTGAAATAATTGATATTGATCTAGTAAATTATTGGCTCTAGTGGAATATCGATTGTACGCAATAACCGCAGGTATGGCGGTAAATAGACCCAATGCAGTTGCGACTAAAGCTTCTGAAATACCAGGCGCAACCATAGCAATGGTTGCTTGCTGTGCATAACCTAAAGCCTGAAATGATGTCATTATACCCCATACAGTGCCAAATAATCCAACATATGGTGCAATTGATCCAACAGATGCAAAAAATGACAAATGCTGTTCTAATTGCAAAGCTTTTTTAGTATAACTAATTTGCATAACACGTTGTATCGAATCTAAAACCAAACTACCATGATGTCGTAATCTTAAATATTCTTTAAAACCAACATAAAATATCATAGCTAAACCATCGAGTTCTTGTTTGCATTCAGTTAATTGCGTATACAATTGACTAATATCATGACTATCCCAAAAATATTGAGAAAATTCACCATACTCGCTATATTGTTTTTTAAAAAACCAGGCTCTTTGAAAAATTAAAGTCCAGGAAAAAATTGAAGCAGAAATCAATAATAACATCACCGTTTTTACAACTAACCCGGCTTGCATAAAATAATTTAATACACTATCATGGCCACCCATGTTTAATTTTCTCCAAAGTTAAATAGCTTCAACAGGTTGTAAGCCAAAATGTTGATAAGCTAAAGCTGATGCCATGCGCCCTCGAGATGTGCGTACTAAAAATCCTTCTTGAATCAAAAAAGGCTCAAAAACATCTTCAATTGTACCACGTTCTTCGCCAATTGCAGCAGCAATACTATCAACACCAACCGGACCACCATCAAAACGCTCAATTACAGCTAATAATAATTTTCTATCCATAACATCAAAACCCCGTGGATCAATACCTAACATTTCTAAAGCTAAATTAGCAATTTCAGCTGTTATAATACCATTAGATTTAACTTCTGCATAATCACGTACTCGCCGTAATAAACGATTCACAATTCTTGGCGTACCACGAGAACGTTTCGCTATTTCTGTTGCGCCAGCATCATCAATAGTTAATTTCAATAATTTTGCTGAGCGTTTAACGATATATGTTAATGCCTCTATTGAATAAAACTCTAATCTTTGTACAATTCCAAAACGATCTCGTAACGGCGAAGTTAACAAACCTGCACGCGTTGTTGCACCAACCAAAGTAAACGGTGGTAAATCTAATTTTATCGATCGTGCTGCCGGACCCTCACCAATTAAAATATCTAATTTATAATCTTCCATAGGTGGATATAAAATTTCTTCAACTACAGGACTTAAACGATGAATTTCATCAATAAATAAAACATCATTTTCTTCAAGATTAGTCAATAACGCCGCAATATCGCCAGACTTTTCTAATACTGGACCTGATGTTTGTCGTAAATTAACCCCCATTTCATGAGCAATAATATTCGCTAAGGTAGTTTTACCTAAGCCCGGAGGCCCAAATATTAGCACATGATCTAATGCATCATGACGATGTTTAGCTGCATCAATAAAGATACGCATTTGCGTACGCACAGCATCCTGGCCAATATACTCATCTAATGACAAAGGACGAATAGCTCTATCAATCGATTCCTCTGTAACAGCAGCATTGGCGCTGACAATTCTATCACTTGCTAACATAATTATGCCTTATTGATAAATAATATCAACACCATGTGGGAATTTAAAACTAAATACAGTATCTGATAATTTATTATTAATTTTAATTTGTGATAATTTTATAACAGTATGTTGTGCAAGTTTATCAAAAAA
>CAXNCW010000101.1:0-4553 GCA_964200955.1 Legionellaceae bacterium | reverse complement strand
ATTCTAGGATGCACTAAACGTTGGTTAAAGTATAAATTACCCAAACAATATTTACGCTATAAAAGCTTTCCATTAGTCATTGGGCAAAAACAAAAATGGTTTTTATTAAAATTAATTACCAATGAACAAAAAATTCGTTTAGATTTAAGTCATTCTCCGGAGTTTGATAGTTGGCGTTGGATTGAATATCATGAGCCTAAAGAACATGTGATTTTTTTTAAAAAACAAATTTATATACAAGCTATGAAAGAATTGGAGCATTGTTTAAATAAAAAATATTCTTTTTCGGGTTTACGTAAGAAAAAAGGTCATAATAATCGTTCATAATGTTAAAAACTTTAAAAAAAATTATTCGTGATGTTACTGAATCTGCAAATCTTAGCGAAGCATTGGATTTGTTAGTACAAAAAATTCGTTTGGCACTGAATGCAGAAGTAGTGTCAGTATATTTACTGAATCAACAACAGACAGAATATGTTCTTATTACTACGAATGGATTAACTATTAGTAAACCTTATAATATTCGTATTAGTAGTAAAAATAGTTTAATCAGTGTTGTTGGTCGTCGTGAAGAGCCAATTAATATTGATAATGCGCAAACTCATCCTGATTCTTATCAACATCCATTACTTGATGAAAAACATTTGTATGCTTTTCTTGGTGTTCCAATTATTCAACATCGTAAATTATATGGCGTCATTACAGTGCATCAACAAGAACAAAGGTATTTTGAAGATGCAGAAGAAGCATTCTTAATTACTTTAGCAGCACAATTAGGTGGTATTGTGGCTCATGCTGATGCCAATGGTGAATTAACAAGATTAACTCAAATTAATAATATTAATATCAATAAGGATACTATCTTGCATGGTATTGCTTGTGTGCAAGGCATTGGTATTGGTAATGCAAAAATTATTTATCCTCCGGCTGATATCGATGCGGTGCCGCGATTAGCTACTGATGATTATGATCATGAAATTATAATTTTAAATCAAGCCTTGTATAATGTTCGTCGAGATATTCAGCATCTTAGTAATCGTATGAAAACTATACTTACTGAAGATGAGCATTTATTATTTGATGTTTATATTCGTATTTTGGATAATGATAATTTAGGTTATGAAATTACGCAATTAATTAAATTTGAAAAATTAAATGCACAATCGGCATTGGCAATAGTTGTAAAACAACATATTTTGCAATTTGAAACCATGGAAGACGATTATTTACGTGAACGTGCTAGTGATTTTCGTGATTTAGGCCGGCGAGTTTTAGCTGAGTTACAAAAATCTGATAAAAAAGAAATTGTTTATCCTAAACGTACGGTATTAATTGGTGAGGAAATCACCGCTGCGTCTTTAGCAGCTGTGCCTGATAGTCAATTAGTCGGTATTGTATCTACAAAGGGCACTAGTAATTCCCATGTTGCAATTCTTGCACGGGCTTTAGCAATACCAACAGTTATGGGCGTGCGTGGATTAGAGATCGATACAATTAACGAGCAGCGAATAATTGTTGATGGCTTTTTGGGAGATGTGTATTTATCGCCAACATCTAAAACATTTGTTGCATTTAAGAAAATTGCTGCTCAAGAACGACAATTAAACGAAAGTTTTACTCATTTGCGAGATAAGACGGCAGAAACATTAGATAATCATCGAATTTTATTACAAGTAAATATCGGTCTTGCTATAGAAACTGGGTTATCTATGAGTATTGGTGCTGAAGGTGTCGGCTTATATCGTTCAGAAGTACCATTTATGAATCGTGAGCGTTTTCCTTCAGAAGAAGAACAATATATTATTTATCATCAATTATTAAAAGCTTTTTCTCCGCATATGGTCACTATGCGGACATTAGATATTGGTGGGGATAAAATGTTATCATATTTTCCCATAATTGAAGCTAACCCTTATTTGGGTTGGCGTGGAATTCGTGTTACTTTAGATCATCCGGATTTGTTTTTAATTCAAATACGTGCAATGATCCGTGCTAGTGCTAATCTTAATAATCTTAAAATTTTATTACCAATGATTACTTCTATTATTGAGGTTGAAGAAGCTATATTATTAATTACACAGGCTTTTAATGAATTAGTTGAAGAGCAATATGCAGTGCAAAAACCACAAGTTGGTATTATGATAGAAATACCTGCGGCAGTGTTTATGACTAAAGAATTAGCAAAAAAAGTAGATTTTATTTCAGTAGGTAGTAATGATTTGACGCAATATCTATTAGCGGTAGATCGTAATAATGCACAAGTCGCTAATTTATATGATCATTTGCATCCAGCATTATTACGTGCTTTAATTAAAATTGTGCATTATGGACATGCAGCTGGAATTACAGTGAGCATTTGTGGAGAAATGGCCAGCGATCCGTTGGCGGTAATTTTATTGATTGCGATAGGTTTTGATGCATTGAGTATGAATTCTGCAAGTTTACCACGTATCAAATGGATCATACGGAATATAACGTTAGCTAGTGCACGTAAAAATTTAGATGAGGTTTTAACTATGGATCATCCGCAACAAATTCGTGCGTATTTACAGAACATATTAATAGAAAATGGATTAATTAGTTCTAGGAACAATAGATAATGATAATTATTGCTTTTAATCCAATAGCATTTTCTTTAGGATCATTGCAAATTCATTGGTATGGTTTGATGTATTTGTTTGGATTTTTAAGTGCATGGTTTTTAGCTACATGGCGCAATAAGCATTATAATTTGTTATGGACTGAAGAACAAATAAGCGATGTAATTTTTTATATTGCTGTTGGAGTGATTATTGGTGGACGTTGTGGTTATATGATCTTTTATAATCACCAAGAATTATTGCATCATCCATTATCATTATTGAAAATTTGGGAAGGCGGCATGTCTTTTCATGGTGGCTTATTGGGGGTCATAGTAGCGATTTTATTTTTTACTCGTAAAGTGCATAAAACATTTTTAGAAATAAGTGATTTCATTGTACCATTAGTACCACTTGGTTTAGCTTATGGACGTATTGGTAATTTTATTAATGGTGAATTATGGGGGCGAGTTACTGATGTGTCGTGGGCCATGATTTTTCCATCTGTAGATTATTTACCGCGACACCCGTCGCAATTATATGAAGCTTCCTTGGAGGGGCCGATATTATTGATTATTGTTTGGTGGTATGCTAATAAACCACGGCCGATAGGGCATATATCTGCAGTTTTTCTGATTGGCTATGCTATTTTTCGTTGTATTGCTGAATATTTTCGTGAACCAGATTTACAATTAGGTTATTTAATAGGTAATTGGTTAACTATGGGTATATCGTTATCAATACCAATGTTGCTATTGGGTGTATATTTACTAATTTTAAAAAAATAGCACATAATTGTCTTTACAGCAATGACTGTGGTTTATTATTTTTTGTGCTGATTTTGTTTGAGTATAGTGAGTTTAGCGGCATAAAACTAAAGAATAAACCACAGTAATTTTTGCAGATCCATATAATTTTGTCGATGGAATTTGATAATGAAACAATATTTACAATTATTAGAACATATTTTAACTAATGGTAATAAAAAAAATGATCGTACAAGAACTGGTACATTATCAATATTTGGTTATCAAATACGTTTTGATTTAACAGCTGGATTTCCGTTAGTGACGACGAAAAAATTACATCTTAAAAGTGTGATTCATGAATTATTATGGTTTTTAAAAGGTGACACTAATATTAAGTATTTGCAACAACATGGTGTCAGTATTTGGGATGCTTGGGCTGATGAACATGGTGAGTTAGGACCGATTTATGGTCGCCAATGGCGCAGTTGGCCAACTGTTGATAATCAAAATATTGATCAATTGTGTACGATAATAAATGCAATTAAAACTAATCCTGATTCTAGACGTTTATTGGTTAGTGCTTGGAATGTTGGTGTTTTAGATCAAATGGCATTAATGCCATGTCACGTATTATTTCAATTTTATGTTGCTAATAACAAACTTTCATGTCAATTGTATCAACGATCAGCTGATGTATTTTTAGGATTACCATTTAATATTGCATCATATGCGTTATTAACACACATGGTAGCACAGCAATGTAATCTTGAAATTGACGAATTTATTTGGACCGGAGGTGATTGTCATTTATATAACAATCATTTAGAACAAGTAAACATCCAATTATCAAGGCAACCCATGGCATTGCCAGAATTATTGATTATACAAAAACCAGAAACAATTTTTGCTTATCAATATGAAGATTTTCAAATTCAAAATTATGCACCCTATCCTACAATTAAAGCGCCAATTGCAGTATAATTACAGCGGTTATTTATAAATAGGAACGGATGCGAAATAACTTTTAAAAATAAATAAGGTTGTGTTTGAGCATAGCGAGTTTAGATCATTTACTTTTAAAAGTTATTTCGCATCCGTTCCATAACTATAACTTATTGGAGTTAATCATGATTTTAATTAATACATCTAAGGGTGAGATTTTGTTACAATTAGATACAGAAAATACCCCGAATACTGTAAATAATTTTATTTATTATATAAGAAA
>CAXNCW010000100.1:0-4562 GCA_964200955.1 Legionellaceae bacterium | reverse complement strand
AGTTGCTTTTTTAGAGGGATCATGGATTAAAGCTGAAAATTATTTATATAAAGGTGCCACAAAGAATGCTTTATCATTAGTTAACTATATATTTGCCGCATATGCTGCAGAAAATGCTGGCCATGAATTTGATAAATATTTCATTTATGCACAACAACTAGATCCTAAAGCTGGATTAGCGGTTAAGTTAGTCCAAATGCAATTGCAAATTAAAAATAAACAATATGACTTAGCTAAAGAAAATGCATATTGGTTACAAACATTAGGATCTAATAATAAATACGTATTACAATTAATTATTAATTTATATACTGTAACTCATGATTGGCAACAATTAATATTGTTATTACCAAAAATAAAAAATATATTATCTCATAATGAATTTGTATTATTACAGCAAGAATGTTACATAAATTTATTTAAAGAATTAATTAAACAACAAGAATTAGTATTAATTCAGCAATTTATTGTGAATTTACCGAAAACATTACAGAATAACGCTGAGATTATAGTGATATACGTGCAATATTTGTTAAATATTCAGCAAATATCATCAGCAATAAATATTATTTTAGCTACACCTAATTATCAAAATTCCGCAATATTATTATTATATTTAGGTCGTGCCTGTATAGCTAATAGTCTTTGGGGACAAGCGAAACAATATTTAGAGCAAAGTCTTCATTTGCAGGAAACACCAGCAACATATGCAGAACTTGCCTATTTATATGAAGTACTTAATGAAGATGTTATCGCGTGCTCCATGTATAAACAAGGTTTAGGAACTGTAAAGAAATAACTTGAATATTTTCATGTGTCAAACTCACTGCGTTCAAACAAAAGACTCATAAAAATATTCAAGTTATTTCTTTACAGTTCCTTAGTATTTAGTGTGAAACCAATCCTAAATCAGGACACTCATTATTATCGTCATCATCACTATTGCCATCATCAAAATGATTCTGAGTTTGAATAGATGGGCTTGGGGTTAGATATGTTTTAAAAGTCTTAATAATGCTACCGATTAAATCTACTAATTCTATTACTGCGCTGAGTGCGGTTAATAATAACGCATGAGTCATTACTTTCAATGCTATCTTGGTTTGATCATAATTGGCGGTACAAATCATCCCTATTAAATACATAGAGGTACATACTGTTGTTATAGCCATTGCCACGGGGGCTAATATTAGATTTAGGCAGCCGATAGAAAAGTCTGTTTGAGAACGATAAGGTTTAAAAAATAAATTCTTTAATGTTAATGAAGATTTTTTCAATTTCATAATAGAATAGGTGGATAAATTGGCATTCACAAATATTTTCCAAGATAAACCACCTATGTCATGATTTCTTGTGGTTTCTTCTTTTTTAAATATGCTCATTTTGTAATTCCTCATGTATTTGAAAAATACATTATATATATAAATACAGTTAGATGTCAATTATTTTCTAAATTTTAATTGTTATCACGTAAACCAAGATTAGAAATTAAAACATTATAGCGTGTTAAACTTCTACCTTTTAAATATTGTAATAATTTACGGCGTCTATTTACCAAGGTTTGTAAACCGCGTCGTGAATGAAAATCTTTGCGATGAATCTTAAAATGCTCTGTTAAATATTTAATACGTGTGGTCATTAAAGAAATTTGTACTTCTGGTGATCCAGTATCGTTCTCAGATCTCTTATATTGATTAATAATTTTTGCTGTTTGCAGAGTAATTACTGACATTTTTTGTCCCCTAAGATAATATATCTCTATTTTAAAAATAGACATATTAACAAATAATTTGATATTGTTCTACATAATAATGATTAAGAGGGATATTTAATATGAATACAATTTTTGATAAACATAATTATATTATTATTAATAATGTTCTCTCTCAGGAGATTTGTCAATTATTGGCAAATTATGCCAATTTTAAAGCATCAATCAAACCTAATGTAAAAAAAGATAAATTACATAATGTTCATCGTGAATATGGCGATTGTATTATGGACATGTTATTACAGCAATTTACGCCTTTAATAGAACAAGAGACTGGCATGGCACTGTGGCCAACGCTTTCATTTTATTATACGTATAAAAATGGTCATCAATTAGCAAAGCATAAAGATAGAAGTTCTTGTCAAATTGTTGCAGGTTTGTGTATTGGCGCTGATAAAAAATTTCATGAAAATCATGGTTCATGGTCATTAATTTTAAATATAGATGGTAAAGATGAAGCCATTAATCTTGATTTTGGTGATTTGGTGATTTTTAAAGGTTCTGAGATTGAACATTGGCGTGAATCTTTTACTGGAGTATGGTTTGTTTCTGCTATATTTGCTTATGTTGATAAAAATGGTCCGTTTGCGTTTCAAAAATTTGATCAACGTAAACTATTAGGACTACCACATATTGGAATGTTTAGGTGGTCGTATGGTTATTTAAAAAATATGTTAAAGAGAAAGTTTGTTATCAGTAATCTTTGACCAATGAATCCTCACGCACTCATTCTGATAATAACTTTGTGACCCAAGAATTTAAGCTCTTGCCATGAGACTCTGCTTTCATAGCTATGCGAGCGTGAATTTCTGGAGGTATTCTTAGCATAATTTTTCCTGAATAAGGTTTTTGAGGTTCTCTACCTATTTTTTTACATGTTTCTAAATAATCGTCTATTGCTTCTTGAAACGCCTCATGCAATTCAGTAACAGAATTACCATGAAATCCAATGATATCATTAATTCCAGATATATGACCTATAAAACAATCATCGTCTTCACTGTATTCTATTTTAGCTATATAATTTTTATAGTTCATTGCATTCATGGTTTTACTCCGGCTTTTTCTAAAAAATCACGTGCATCACGGATTTGATAAGGTTTGGCTTCTTTGTGCGGATGTGGGCGATGGAATGTACCGATAATTCCGTTCAGTTCAAACCTAACCCTTGATCCAGAGCCTTCTATTATTTTTGCTTTCATAGTCTGAAATATTGACTCAATTAATCTCCATTCTAACGAAGCTGAAACAGGCTTTTTAAAAATAGCTTCTAGTGTTTTTTGGTGAGTCTTATTCATTGGCTTTCTAATTAAATAATATCATAATATGTCATATATTAAAATTCGTGTTGCAAAAAAGCTATGACTGGAGCATGATCCGAAGGTCTTTCATGATCTCTTTCATTTTTATCAATGATAACTTGATTGCAGTAGGGCATTAATGCTGTGCTTAATAAAATATGATCAATGCGTAAGCCATGGTTACGTTTAAAAGAAGCGGCACGATAATCCCACCAGCTATATTCTTGTATAGTAGAATATAGCTGACGAAAACTATCAATAAATCCTAAATTTAATAAATTTTGGTATGCGGCACGTTCATGGTCGCTAACTAAAACGCAATTTTGCCATTTTTCTAGATTATAAACATCTTGATCTGTTGGTGCAATATTAAAATCGCCAACTATAGCAATATTTTTATAATGCATATATTGTTGTTGGATATAGTTAGTGATTTTTGCTAACCAATTTAATTTATAGTGATATTTTTCGGAGTTAACTTCAGAACCATTCGGTACATATAAATTAATAAGGCGTATATTACATATGGTGGTAATTAAAATTCGTCTTTGTGTATCATGGTGTAAATCTGGAACTGTAGTTTGAGTATCATGTAGCGGATAACGACTAATGATTGCAACACCGTTATAACTTTTTTGACCAATAAAACTTACATGCAAATTATTTTGTGTAAAAATTGCGCTTGGGAAATTTTCGTCAGTTACTTTGGTTTCTTGGATGGCAAGAATATCAATTGCATTGTCTTGAAACCATTGTAACACTTGATCTAAACGTATTTTTAATGAATTTACATTCCATGTGGCAAGTTTTAACATAGTTTTGGTTAATGCTCATGATGATAATTGCTGTTTTTGGTTGTGATTGCTGCAATTATATTGGCAAAAATTATTGCAACACTACCAATACCGCTCAAGCGATGTAGCTGTGGTTGATGGTGAATATCATGTGTTGATAAATTTTTATAAAAACTAATTAATGGTTCAGTTTGTTGATGATAAATTTTTAAGCGATTTACAATAGTTTCTTCTTGATCATCATTACGTTGCACTAATGGTTCGTTAGTTATATTATCGAAACCTTCACGTAATGGTTTATTAAAGTGTAAATGATACGTGCGTCCTGATGCTTGATGAATACGACGACCACTTAAACGTTGAATAATATCTAGATCGGGAACTATGATTTCAATAACATGATCTAACTTAATTTGCATATTTTGTAAAGCTTCAGCTTGTGCTATTGTTCGTGGAAAGCCATCAAATAAAAAACCATTGTTGCAATCTGTATCTTGTATGCGAGTTTTAATTAAATCGATAATAATATTATCAGGAATTAATGTCCCTGCTTGCATCAATTTTTGTGCGGTTTGTCCTAGTGCCGTATTTTGGTCAATAGCTGTACGTAACATATCACCAGTTGATATTTGTGGTATCTGAAAAAATTCAGATAATTTGATGGCTTGAGTACCCTTGCCAGCTCCTGGACTACCT
>CAXNCW010000099.1:0-4566 GCA_964200955.1 Legionellaceae bacterium | reverse complement strand
AAATGTCTTGGTATTCATAAATACATCCACTTGCCAATTATTATTGGCTTAGCCATCAATAATTGGTGTTTCAGAAATTTTTTTCTTATCAGTAGTTTTTATTTGATTACCTTTTGCAATTTCTGTTGGGTTAGTAGTACTGCTATGCTGTGGTTTACGATGCATAGTTTGTTGATTTAGATGACTCTTTTGAAAATGATTGCTAGTCGTCATCGGTTTGCGTCGGCGTTTATTATTAAAGTGCGGTTTTTTAAAATTATCGCTAATGCTGGTATTAGCAACTGTGGTATTAGTATCAATGATCTCTATTGGCTTTTTATGAGTAAATATAGTTTGCCATAATTGTTTAATAAAAATAGAAAAATTATTTTTTTTGGGTTTTGATGACATAGCAGAATCAAAAACGTTAACTGCTGGCACATCTATCGGTGTGTTGGTATCCTTGTGTTCAAAAAACAGATCTTGTTGCTGAATTAAAGTGTAGCTAGGTTTTTTAGATTTATTATCTTCACGAGCACGCACAATGTTATATTGTGGTGATTGCATATAAGGATTAGCTATGATTAATATATGAACAGTGTGACGTTTTTCAATGTTTAATAAATAAGTACGTTTTTCATTAATGATAAAAGTTGCCATATCTACAGGTAGCTGTACCTGAATTTCATGGGTTTTTTCTTTTAATGCTTCTTCTTCAATTAATCTGACTATTGAGAGGCTTTGTGATTGAATATTTCTTACGGTGCCACGGCCGTCGCATCGTGGACAAACTTCTTGTGCATTTTCTCCAAGTGATAATCGTAAACGTTGGCGTGACATTTCTAATAAACCAAAGCGTGAAATTCTACCAATTTGAATACGAGCTCGATCTGTTTTTAATGCTTCTTTGAGACGATTTTCAATATCACGTTGATTTTTACTAGTACTCATATCAATAAAATCGATTACTACTAGACCACCAAGATCACGTAAACGTAATTGACGTGCAATTTCATTCGCTGCTTCTAAATTAGTTTTAAATGCGGTGGTTTCTATATCAGCGCCGCTAGTGGATCTTGCGGAGTTAACATCAATTGAAATTAAAGCTTCAGTGCGATCTATAACTACAACACCACCAGAAGGTAATAGCACTTCACGTTGATATGCAGTTTCAATTTGACTCTCGATTTGATAATAATTAAATAGTGGAATGTTATTATTATATAATTTTAAATTTGGTAAAAAGTCAGGTTTTACTTGTTCAATATATTGTTTGGCTTTTACATAAGAAACGTGATCATCTATGATAATTTCACCAATAGATTTTCTTAAGTTATCTCTAATGGAGCGAATGATAACGTTGCCTTCTTGGTGGATTAAACAAGGCGCTGGTTGCGCATTATAAGAATTTTTAATTGCTTGCCATTGGTTGCAGAGCATGTCTAAGTCAGCTTGTAATTCTTCTATGCACTTACCGACACCAGCGGTACGAATAATTAATCCCATGCTGTCGGGTAATGTTAAAGCATTAAGAGTTTCTTTAAGCTCATCGCGATCATCGCCTTCAATACGACGTGATATGCCACCTGAATTAGGATTATTCGTTAATAATACTAGATAACAGCCAGCTAAAGTAATAAACGTTGTTAAAGCTGCGCCTTTATTACCGCGTTCTTCTTTATCAATCTGAATTAATAATTCTTGATTTTCTTTAATTAAAGCGGTTATTGGTAATTTAATGTCACCGCCAATGTGTTTGCTAGCATTTTTATTAAAATATTCATTAGAAAGTTCTTTTAAAGGCAAGAAACCTTGGCGTTTTGCGCCATACTCAACAAAAACTGCATCAAGACTTGGTTCTCTACGTGTAACTATAGCTTTATAAATATTACCTTTTTTTTTAATTTCAGATGAGCAATCAATATCTAAATCATATAAATAATCATCTTTTACTAAAGCAACTCTTATTTCCTCAGGTTGCGTTGCATTAATCAGCATTCTTTCCATCATAAACCCCAATTTTGGGCACAACTCATAATAATTAAGACATAATAAATTTGTTGATTTGATTTTATTTAGGAACAAATGCAAAATAACTTGTATAAGAAAGTGAGCAAAACTTGCTACGCTCAAACAGAATCTCTCTTACTTTTAAAAGTTATTTTGCATCAGTTTCTTAATGTAACTCTATGTCTTTAATCTAAAAGGTGGCGCATTTGTTTCTATCTAGTTATTAATTTTTCATGTATTATATTTTGTAATAAATTCTGTTAGTAAAATTATTAAGATTTCACACATTACCCATGATAGCAAAAAAAATCTCATCATGAAATAGTTTTTATGATTTTAAATGTTAATAACATTGAGGTTTATTACAAATGCACAACAATAGTAGCCATGATATTCGTTATATTGAAGTTCAAATTGAAGAAAATGGACAACGTTTGGATAATTTTTTAATTCGTATTTTAAAAGGTGTGCCTAAAAGTCATATTTATCGTATTATTCGTAGTGGTGAAGTGCGTATTAATAAAAAACGCTCTCAGGCTGCAACTAGAGTAGCTAGCGGTGATAATATCAGGGTCCCACCAATTCGCACTTCGCAAAATAAAAATATTGTTATTAGTGAAACGTTTAAACAAAAAATTTTGCAAAGTATTATTTATGAAGACAAAGAATTAATAGTCGTAAATAAACCCAGTGGTATTGCTGTGCATGGTGGTAGCGGTGTTGGTCTTGGTATGATTGAAGCTTTACGTCAAATAAAACAAGATCTTCTGTATTTAGAATTAGTACATAGATTAGACAAAGAAACCTCAGGATGTTTATTATTTGCAAAAAAACGTAGTGTATTACGGGCTATTCAAGATTTATTGGCGAAACGTCAAGTCACGAAAACTTATTGGGCATTAGTCAATAATTGTTGGAGCGGATCGCCTCAACGTGTGATTAATATATCATTACAAAAAAATATTTTACAATCAGGCGAAAGAATGGTCGTCTGTGATCCTAATGGTAAAAAATCTCAAACCAAATTTAAATTAATAGAAAATTATTCACAAGCATGTTGGTTAGAAATTTATCCTAAAACCGGTAGAACACATCAAATTAGGGTGCATGGTGCGGTAATGGATCATGCAATTATTGGCGATATGAAATATGGTACTATACAAAATTTTTTACCAAATTTACGTTTATATTTACATGCTCGCGAAATCAAATTTACTTTGATGCAAAAACAATATTGTTTTCTTGCTGAGATAGATGCACAATTTACAAAAGCAATTAAAGAATTGCGTAATAATATATAAAATCTTATGACAATGCCTTATAAATTAGTGATTTTTGATTGGGAAGGTACTATAGTTGATTCTGCTGGGGCAATTCTTGAATATATTGTAATTGCAGAAAAACAGTCTCAGTCATCAAAAAATACAAAAATAATAAAATTAGTGCCAGATGTACTCGTGTTAATTGAGTTATTATTTAATATGCAAGTTTTTTTAGCAATTGCTAGTAATAAAAATTATGAGTCGTTATCTAAAGCTTTAGAATTTATGCATTTAAAAAAAAAATTTAATACAATACGCTGTGCTGGGCAGACTGCACCAAAACCTTGTCCACAAATGTTGAATGAAATTTTAATTGAATTATCTATATCACCTAATGCAGCATTGATGATTGGTGATTCAGTCCAAGACATAGAAATGGCTAAATCAATTAATATGGATGTAATTGGTATAGATATTTATCAGCAAAATACACATGATTTACTGGTGTCTGGAGCAATGCGTGTATTTAATAATTATAAAGATATAATAAGATTTCTATCATTATGAATATATTTTTTAATTTACCTAATTTTTTTACTTTATTGCGTATTCTATTAATACCGGTCTTGATTATTATTTTTTATTTACCTTTTCATTGGGTAAATATGACCACAGCAATAATTTTTACTATAGCGAGTTTTACCGATTGGTTAGATGGCTACCTAGCCAGAAAATTGGGGCAACTTTCTTATTTTGGTGCTTTTTTAGATCCTGTAGCTGATAAATTATTAGTTGCTACTTCTTTGTTGTTATTAGTTAGTGCTAATGAAATTCATTATATTACTTTACCAGCGATTATTATTGTTGGCAGGGAGATTGTAATTTCTGCCTTGCGTGAATGGATGGCTGAAATTGGACGTCGTGCTAGTGTTGCCGTTAATTATATTGCTAAAGTTAAAACTGGAATGCAAATGTTAGCCATTATTTTATTATTAGCTAGTTCATCAGCCTCATCTGGATGGAAAATATTAGGGTGTATTTTTTTATATTTATCATCAATACTAACAATATGGTCAATGATTACGTATATTAAAATTGCTTGGCCAGATTTAATTAAAAAAAATTAGATCTACTGTATTGACAGATGCATGATTTTCGTTAAAATAGCTAGTTCTAGATTTTGATCTTTCTAGAATGCGGGAATAGCTCAGTGGTAGAGCACAACCTTGCCAAGGTTGGGGTCGCGAGTTCGAATCTCGTTTCCCGCTCCAATGTTTTTTAGTTGAAGCCGATGAGGCAATTTGGCTGAGTGGCA
>CAXNCW010000098.1:0-4577 GCA_964200955.1 Legionellaceae bacterium | reverse complement strand
AGAATTTTATCATTTACCAGAAAACTTCTTAACTACTTATCTTGCAAATATTAACGCTGTTTCAGCCACTCAAATTCAAGCGGCATTTAATAGGATTATACAAGCTCAAGATATGATAGAAATCAATGTGCACGGTAAAAATTAATGCTACATATATTGTAGCTTGATATCTTGTTGATCAACATTGCAAATTTTGATCATAACATGATTGCATTAATAGTACAATTATTACCAGAATAATATTCAAAACGGAAAAAATAATAAAATAACGTGGGCATTTTAACCAATCATATGCAGCAATATGTCAAAATTATTGGTGGTAAATTTAAAGGCAAAAAGATCCATTTCCCTAACATGGATGGTCTCCGTCCGACACCAAATAGAGTCCGTGAAACACTGTTTAATTGGCTAATGAATATAATTCGTGGCACTCGCTGTTTAGATGCTTTTGCCGGTAGCGGTGCCTTAGGCATCGAAGCATGCTCACGCGGTGCAAGTCAAATCATATTATTAGAAACAGCGACTCGAACCTATGAACAATTACAACAAACCTGTATGAGTCTGAAAACCAATAACATCCAGCTCATACATATTGACGCGGAAACATACTTATTCAAACAACCAGAACCATTTGATATAATATTTTTAGACCCACCGTTCATACAAAATAATTATATAAATATATTAAAATTAATTCATGAACATAATCTTTTAAAACCACACGGTTTAATATATATAGAAGCACCACAAAATTTAAATTTAGATCCATATTTATGGCAAATACAAAAAATTCATCATTTACCAAATTTAACCTATGCGCTTTATAAGCATATAAAAATTTATTAATAAATCTCTAAGAAATACTATACAGAATTAAATAATAAGTTATACAATTCGCGAGATTTAAATTAAAAATTTGCACAGAGGTAATTATGACTACACTAATTGATAATGATGATGATTGTTTCAATAACGAATTTGAACTTCAAAACATCACTCCTATAAATAATAATAATATATGTACTGCACGTAAGCGTTTAGAAAATTTGGTTGAAGAAAGACGTTTAAAGGAAGAACTCGATGATTTTTTCAATGATTAAATTTGTTAATATTAATGCAATTATCAGCAATAAATGTTAACTTTAATTATTAATTTTTAGGATCATTATGACAACTTATTGTGGGTATATTGCAATCATCGGTCGTCCAAACGTTGGTAAGTCAACATTGCTGAACAAAATTTTACACCTTAAATTAAGCATTACTTCCAATAAACCACAAACTACTCGACACAAAATTTTAGGTATTGTTACACAAGATCAACATCAATTTGTCTACGTGGACACACCAGGGATTCATCCTGATAATCAAAAAACTCTTAATCAATTTATGAATAAAACCGCACGCAGCGTATTGCTCGATGTAGATATCATCGTATTTGTAATTGATAGCTCTATATGGCATGAAAATGATGAACATGTATTACAAATATTAACAACAATGAATTTACCTGTAATCTTAGCAATCAATAAAATTGATAAAATTAAAAATAAAACTCAATTATTACCTTTAATTGCAAAACTTAGTCAACGATATAACTTTACTGATATCGTGCCAATTTCTGCTAAAAATGGCACTCAAATTGATCAATTACAAAAAATATTAAAAAGTTTCTTACCACCAAGCCCACTACTATTTGATACTGACCAATTTACTGACCGATCCACACGCTTTCTGTGTGCAGAATTATTAAGAGAAAAAATATTTCGTTTATGTGGTGAAGAATTACCGTATGCTACAGACGTACTGATAGAATTATTCAAAGAAGAAGCACAATTAATTAGTATCAATGCATTAATTTTAGTTGAAAAATCAGGACATAAACGCATTATCATTGGTACAAATGGTGATAAACTGAAAGAGATTGCTAGCACCGCTCGTATTGATATGGAAAAATTATTAAATAAAAAAATTTATCTACGCTGTTGGTGTAAAATAAAATCTGGATGGAGCAATGATGCTTTACTTTTAAAACAATTAGGTTATGAAGATCACTGAATTTAATCAAGCCTGGTTAATCCACAAACAAGCTATCAATGATAATGCGTCTACTGTCTATTTTATAACTGCAGAACAAGGATTAATTCGCAGCGTATATTATCCGCAAAATCAAAAGTATAATTTACAAATATTTACACCTGTATATTTTAACCAACATAAAAATTATATTAAAAATCTTGAAGACCTAGCGCCTACAATAATTTTTAATAAAATAGCATTATTTTCAGCACTATATATTAATGAATTAATTTATTATACCATCGCTCACGAAGAACCTAATCTTGCGTTCTTTAATCTTTATCAACACACCTTACAACAATTGGCCACAGCAAATACACAAACAACGCTTGAACTTAGTTTACGTATTTTTGAAATGCAATTATTAGCCATTTGTGGCTACGCCATGTCACTATATACTCTTAATAATCAACCAATATTACCTAACAATTACTATCAATTTCTTCCAGGACAAGGATTTCTACTGACAACTAACGGTGGTATCCTGGGTAATAAAATTATTAATATGCTTAATGGCAATATAGAGACAGTTTTAAACACCGCAAAAACTATCACACGACCAGCAATTAATTATTTATTGGATAATCATAAGTTACGTTCTAAAACATTAGTTTCAACAAATGCTTGATGATTGAAAAAAGCCTCTCCAGCGGTACGTTTAAAAAAATAGCCCCTACCAAAAGTTAAAATTTGATGTAATGTCCTCAAAAAACGATGCCAAAGCTCATATCCATCAGCAACCCGTGAGTGTTGAATAATCTTCATATGTCCAGATAAAGACTGTTTAAAATTCAGCAATGGATTTACAGTAGACAATTGTTGTTTTAAATCTTGCACAGCTTGTATTTTTAAATCACTAATAGGTCCTGCGCGTTGTGACGACAATCGCTTCAGATACGCATCGCATGCGATGTGTAATTTTTTGACTTTTCTAGCTAGATCCCACTCTGTATCAAAATAATTCTCAAAATTTAATCCAACTCGTTCCGGTTTCGTCAATGCATGCAGATCACGTAACAAATCTAATTTTTTATAATCATTACATTGCACTCGTTGTAATAAATCTTCGCAACGATCGGGCTGATTAATCACAACAAAGGCGTGAATTACATATTGAAACCATAAAATTTTAAGGTTTTGTTGCTGGATAGCATCCCTAAACAGCTGCATATACTGTTGACCAAATTGTTTATTTTGTATGAGATAAGCACAATTCTCCCAAAAATTTATAATCTGCAGTTTATAAGATGGAGTTTTAGGTTTCAAATCATCTTTATACCAATCATTCATAGTTTTCAGCAACATATCTTGAAAAAACGTCACATTTTCTTGATTAAAATACTGTAACGTGTAATCTAAAACAGTATGAAAAGCAGCAATAAATCTTGCACGATCTTTATCCAATAAAGTACTACATAAAATTTGCAAGTTATTATTAGCTTGTAATCCTAAACGTATGACAACGGATGGAGCCTGATTAATTGGTAGTACTGGTTGTGGATAATAATTTATCATTTCTGGACATAATTGACCCACATTAATCAACGCATCTTCGATAGGCGACAATATAAAAGCTTTATTATAATCAATAGCATTATTTTGTAACCATATGCTCATATGCGAAGCAATTTCTTGAATTTTATCATAAAAAATCTCATACAATACTGGTTGTTGTAGTGTCATTTTATGCCATAAATTTTCTAAATCTGCACGTGCAACAAAAATTTTATGCTCCCAATTACGCTTTAATTGCTCATCAGACAACAATACAAATGCGCGCATTACCCAAACAGAAAATTGTGATACAACATAACGATATACTAATCTCACATTTTGTTGCTGCATCCGACTAATTTCCTGCAAAAATAATACTTCTGTGGCTAAAACTTCATAATTATTAATATTAATTACGGCTCGATCTGGATATAAAATTTTTAATTTTTCATATGTTAGTTGTAATTCATTAAATAAATAAAATGGTAACACCGTACCCACAGCACCATTACGAGCAACACGCCCAGCCACCTGTAATAAGGTATTCCAATCACGAGGATCTAAAATAATTACCATATCAACTGCAGGATTCACACCTAAAGTACAACCAGCACTAACTAAGATTACCCCTTGCTGTTTTGTTGAAAGTTGCCATCGTTCTAAAATCGTTTTATTTTTTAAGAGCGCTTCAAAATTCTCTGTAGAATTAGCATTAGTATGAAAAATACAATTTTGTAATTCCATTGCTGACAATATTTTATCTAATTGAGATTTAATATCGCAAACTTGTTTATCATTAATACATGCAAGCAATAATGATTGTTGAGTCTTAAAACATTCACGTATTATCCGCACCACCGCATAAATTCTATCAATATCATTAGCAAAAAATTGTGATGGCTCAAAGACTCGCGCTACTTTTTGATTCGGTAAAGCATGTAATACCGTAATATTAGAATTTTTATTAAATAAACTAATTTGCAGCGGTGAAAGCGTTCCTGTAA
>CAXNCW010000097.1:0-4588 GCA_964200955.1 Legionellaceae bacterium | reverse complement strand
TATGAAATTTATTACAATTTTCGTCCAGCACACACTGCGGTACTACTAGCTGACCTGGTAGTAAATCTGGATCTAACCCGCCAGCCATACCCCAACTAATCAACAAATTGACACCATAAGCAAGCAAAGTTTGCGCGCCAGCAGCTGCTCTTGCAGAGCCAATACCAGTAACATGTAAGTATAAATTAGTATTTAATAATAAAACGTCACCAACATTACAACGTTTACGAGTTATAATATGAGCTTCTAAAGGCATTGCGATCAAAATACCAACGATAATCATGATTAATGGTCACAATAATTATATCTTGAGAAATCAGGGTTAATCGTGTGTCGTCAATTAACCCTGTGAATTGACACATAGCAAGTCCAACCTCGCATGATTAATATAACTAAATTTATAGAATAAAACAATAGATTTCTGTATAGACCAGTAATTAAACACCTGTGGAATTAGATTATATGCATAACTAGATCTGATAACCGCACATCTGCTTGTTCTGATGAGAGTTTTTTCTTCAATATTTGTAAGTTACTAACCATTTGATTAGTATAAGTAGTATCATATAATAATTGATGAATAACATATTGCAGTTCCTTAGGATTACAATCATATTGCAATAATTCAGGCACAATCATTTTATTACTTAATAAATTACATAAACCAAAATATTTAACTCTAATAACTTGCGCAGCAATTACTGCAGTTAACACTGAAGCTTTGTAAACAATACACATGGGTTTTGCAAGCAGCGCACACTCAAGTGCTGCAGTACCAGAGGCAACAATGACACAATCACTACAAGCAACCAACGGTACAGCATCATGAGTAAATAAACTTATATTCTTACAATTATCGGGCAAATATTTACGAATCCTCTCAATATCTATTGTTTTAGCCACAGGAATTATAAAATATAAATCTGCATATAATGTATTTAATTTTATAATAGTTTCAATAAATACTGGCATATGATATTTGATTTCATTGTTTCTGCTGCCAGGTAATAAAGCAATAATTTTTTTATCTAACGGTAACTTAAATTGCTGTTTCAATACAGCAATATCATGTTCTGTAGTGGTCATATCTAATAGCGGATGACCAACAAATGATACTGGCACATGATTTTTTTGATAAAGATCTTTTTCAAATGGTAAAATAACAGCCATATGATCAATATATTTTTGTATAATTTTAATACGTTGCATTTTCCAAGCCCAAATCTGTGGGCTAATGTAATAGATAATCTTTAAATTTAATTTTTGTTTAGCAAATTTGGCTAGACGTAAATTAAATCCTGGGTAATCAACTAAAATTAATACCTGCGGTTTTCTCTGCAATAAATGCTCTTTAATTTGTCTCATTGCTGTATAAATAACTTTAATATTACGTATAACCGCAGTAAAACCAGTAACGCTATGATACGCAAGATTATTAATAATTTCAGCACCAGCATTGCGCATATGTTGCCCGCCAATACCAGAGATAATTAATTGAGGATTAATTTGCAACAATTGTTTAATTAATTTAGCCGCATGCTGATCACCTGATTCTTCTCCAGCAATAATTACTATTTGTAATGGATCAAAGCTCATGATATTGCAGGAAAATTTTGATTAATTTGAGCTGTAATGTTCATTGCTGTCGCTAAAGCATTTCTACCATCAATAGCCGTAACCAGGGGTTGAGTATCATTAATTATACATAATATAAACGCTTTAATTTCTTCTAAAATCGCATCACAATCAATAAATACATGTTCTTCTGGCTGAATATTCGCAATACCTGGATAAATATCAGAATTAATTTTTTGAAACACAGATAATTTTTTTTGAAAATAATCAACAGCAATATATGAATCTTGTTGGTAAATATAAGTAACACGTTCTACTTTATGACTCACACGACTTGCACTAATATTCGCAACAGTATTATTAGCAAAGGTTAAATGTACAATTGCAACATCAAAAGATGACGTTAACACCTTGGTACCATGAGCATCAATATTAACAATTGGTGCATTAACAATAGTTTGAATAATATCAATATCGTGAATCATTAAATCAAAAATCACATTCACATCAGTACCACGTACATTAAATGGCGCCAAACGTTTCGACTCAATAAATAATGGATTATTTAAATAAGGAATTAATGCAATTCTTGCAGCATTGAATCTTTCAAGATGACCTATCTGTAATTTTATTTGATATTGTTCTGCTAACCAAATCAATTCATCAGCTTGCGCCACTGTCTCCGTCATAGGTTTTTCTAATAAGACATGAATACCATGTTTAAGACAATACTGCGCAATACTATAATGGTGTTTAGTTGTAGTGACAATACTAACGACATCTACATAATTACATAAATCACGATAATCATAATAAGCAACAACATTTAATTCTTGCGCAACTCTATCACAAGTATTTTTATCAGTATCACAAACAGCAATCAATTCCACATGATGAAATTGGTCTTGTGATAATTTTTGATATTTATGTGCATGAAATCTACCAAGATAACCGACGCCTATCACTGCACATTTTAATTTATTCATAAATAAAATTTTTATAATATTTCTAAACATTGTATCATTAATTCTTTTATTGTAGCAATGACCAAGAAATTAAATTATGCATGGAGTTGAAAATTT
Organism: Legionellaceae bacterium; assembly: GCA_964200955.1. Classification (GTDB taxonomy): domain Bacteria; phylum Pseudomonadota; class Gammaproteobacteria; order Legionellales; family Legionellaceae; genus CAXNCW01. The sequence continues at coordinate 1,931 of CAXNCW010000097.1, read as the reverse complement.
ATGACAAATATCAAAAAAACACGCATAGTTAACTATAGCTGTGAACAAATGTTCGCTTTAGTAAATGATGTAGAACATTATGCGGAATTTTTACCTTATTGCACACAAAGTTTTGTGAATTTTCGGAATGAAAACGAAGTACAAGCAACCTTAGTAATATCTGCTGCCGGAATTAATAAATCTTTTACAACAAACAATCGTTTACAAACCAATAAAATGATTGAGATTCGTCTAGTGGATGGTCCGTTTAAATCGCTTGAAGGTTTCTGGCTATTTGAAGAAATTAATCATAATAGTTGTCAAATTATATTTGATTTAGAATTTGAATTTATTAATGGTCTATTTGTAAAATTTATTAGTCCTATTTTCGCACAAATCACTAATCAAATGGTAGATGAATTTTGTTTGCGAGCAGAGCAATTATATGGTAAATATTGAAATAATATTTATTGATATTAATAAATATATATATCATTCTTGCTTGCACTTAAAACATGGCGCCATGGTAATCGATGCTATCACCCTGAGCGGCTTAACAATCAATAACCCAGAAATCATGACTTACCATGTGGGGATTTTTGCAAAATTAGTCAACCATGATACAATACTGAAATCAGGCGATAGGCTGGAAATCTATCGACCTTTAATCTCCGATCCCAAAACCAAACGTCGCGCCCGTGCTAAAATTAAGAATAAGGAACTGTAAGGAAATAACGACTGCAGTACTGCTTGAATTTTGTAATACTTATTTAAAAACTTCGGAATCGAGTTTATAAAAAATGTTGACAAATCTGCAATATAGAATTAAAATTATAATAACATAAATTATAAGTGGGAGTACTGTATTATGCCTACATTATCAGAAGCTAATAAAGAAAAAATAATTAATGATGCAAAAAATGAACTAGATCAGTGTAAAAGTGAGGCAGAACGTAAAAAAGCATACCATAAATTAACAAAAATCTATCATCCTGATAAACATACCCAAACAGAGAAAAATATAATTGCACGAGACATATTTAAAAGCATAGATGAGCATTATAAAAACAAAGAAAAATCACAAAATGTCGATGTGTTTAACAACAAAATACCATCTAATGATACTGAATATTACTGCCCTAAGATTCCTAAACTCATACCCAAAGAATTTTTTGAAGAACTTGATACCAATTTTGCTAAGATGTTAGACATGTATGCAATGTTATATAACCACGATAAAGAAGACAAAATTGATGTATCTGCCATCATAAAAAATTTGCCTCAACCATTTACAGATTTTTCATCTAACTTGCCATCCACTCCCAATGATACGAGCAATATGCATAACAATTTTGATCAGCAAAATATAAAACCACTGCATAACGAACAGCATCATTCTATGCGTGTAGGTGATGCTGCTATTCAAGTTAAGAAATCAATATATCAAAATCATGGCATCATATGTTGTTCTTATCAAATACAAATACAGGCGCCAAGCAATAGCCATATATGGAAAGCTCTAAATGCAGGTTTCTTAAATAAATTAGATCAACATAAGCCTCAACAAGCATTAGAATCGCTTGCAAACAAAAACAAACAAAAACCACTATTATTAGAACAAGAATCAAGCGAAACTCCTAAAATACAAAATAGATAAATAACAACTCACAAAGCGTTATTTTCTAAATCAGACAATAACGCTACAGCACTATCCATAAAATCGGAATTTTTATGTTTTTGTGTTAATAGAGCCTTCCAAGATTTAGCATTTTTTAATCCATGGGCAAAATTCAATAATGGTTTTAATAACACAGACCATGATTGATGTTTTTGTTGCCTTAAATACGCAAAATAATCTTCTACAATAGCAACACGGCTGCGTATTAAGGTTGTTGGATAAAAATATTGATGAATTGTTGTTAAATAATAAGGATTTTGATAAGCTAACCGCC
>CAXNCW010000096.1:0-4624 GCA_964200955.1 Legionellaceae bacterium | reverse complement strand
AATCATGTTTAAATTAGCATTAGATCCTTGCTGAAATTCTTTAATGATGATTTTTTTAGCAGCAATTTTTAAGTTTTCAGCCTCAATCCATTTGTCTGCTGTTGCACTCCATGGATAATTTTTACAGATTTCAGATATTTTTTGTAAGTTTAAATTTTCATTTACGGTATCTAATTCAGAGTATACTTGTTCTAATAATTTGGTATCTTGTGATAAATAAGCCTGCACAGCCGCTTGTTCTGCAATTGTTAAATAAAAATCATTACCATTTGAGTCAATATATTTCTTCTTGTAGTTTTCTTTCCACACAGCTGGTCCTTGAGACAAAGCTTCTAAAATAATATTATTATCAGGCTGCTGCTGGCAGTCTTGTTTTGCAAATTCATGTTGAATGCGTTGTTGATAAATCCAAATTTTAGCAATCTCGGGTGTCGATAAAGAATTAGCTATCTTACTAATGCTACTCGCAGTTAGTTTTGATCCGGCTGTCTCTAATATTAATTGTAATTGATTTGGCGGTATAATGATTTGATCAAGGAATGCTTGTGCTAGTGTCTGTTCGCCAATCGTTAAGCCATTATTAAGCCCGCAATCAGCGTTGAGATTAATATCTAGCAGTAATAATGCCAAGTGTATATCATTGATATTAGCCTTTACGTTTTTAAATTCATTTTGAATGATTGTATCACCACTTTGACTAAAAAATTTTTTAAATTTTAGGCTTGTATCATCAGGTGGTACACAAAAAACCCGTGATATTTTATCTATTGTTGTAGCATCAATGGTTGATTGTGCATCAATATTAGTGAGTATATTTATTATTTGCGCGGTATTTGCGTTTGATATAAATATTTGTGCTATGGCTTGCTCGCGAATCGTTAAGCCATTATCAAGCCCGCAATCAGCATCAAGGTCAATATTTTTTTTCGATAAGGCTGTTTCTATTAGGCTTAAGTTAGCAGTAGCTCCTTGCTTAAACTCATCAATTATTACTTGTTTTGCCTCGATTACCGCTATTTTGTGATTAATCGATTGGGTAATGGATAGCATCTTGTTATTATTCGGATACCAGAAATTAGATATTTTACTTACATCAATAGTTTTACCTGCACTTTTTAATTGCAAGTATACTGTTTCGAATATTTTTTGATTTCTTGAAAGATAAGACTCTACGATAGCTTGTTCTGCAATGGTTAAAGAAAATTTCCCATTTGAATCATTATATTGAGTTATATCATATATTTCGTCCCACACCTGATGCCCCTGAAATAAAGCATCTACAATCACTTCAGTGTTGCACTGCTGCTGCGATCCCAGTTCATGTTTAATGCGTGCTTGATAAATCCAAGTTTTGGCAACATCTGTGGTGTTGCAATAATTAGCTGTGCTGCAATAATTAGCTATTTTTGTAATGCTACTTGCGGTTAGTTGTGCCCCCGCTATCTCGAATATAGTTTGCAATTGATCTGAAGATATATTTTGTCTACTTATAAAGGTTTGAGCTATCGCTTGTTCACGAATCGTTAAGCCATTATTAAGCCCGCAATCAACATCGAGGTTAAGATTTTTTTTCGATAAGGCTGTTTGTATTAGGCTTAAGTTAGCAGTAGCTCCTTGCTTAAACTCATTGATTATTACTTGTTTTGCCTCGATTACCGCTATTTCGTGATTAATCGATTGGGTAATTAGTAGCATCTTGTTATTATTCGGGTACCAGCAATTAGATATTTTACTTACATCAATAGTTTTACCTGCACTTTTTAATTGCAAGTATACTGTTTCGAATATTTTTTGATTGCTTGAAAGATAAGACTCTACGATAGCTTGTTCTGCAATGGTTAAAGAAAATTGCCCATTTGGACCATTATATTGAGTTATATCATATATTTTGTCCCACACCTGATGCCCATGAAATAAAGAATCTACAATCACCTCAGTGTTGTACTGCTGCGATCGAACGCCTTTCCCTAGTTCATGTTTAATGCGTTCTTGATAAATCCACAATTTTATCGCCTCTGGGGACGCTCCATTGCCGTTCTTTTTATTAGGTTCTTTTGTAAAAGAATCAATTATATTGTTAATATTGTTGTTAGTTAGAGATGATCCTGCGGTGTCCAATATTGTTTGTAATTGATCTGGATCTATAGTATTTTTCTTGATAAATGCTTGTGCTATGGCTTGCTCGCGAATCGTTAAGCTATTATGCAGCCCGCAATCAGCATCGAGGTTAAGATTTTTTTGCAATAAGGCTGCTTTAATTACATTGAGGTTAGAATGCATACCTCTTTGAAATTTTTCGATGATTAATGAATTAGCATCAATTTTGATTAATTCTTGATTAAGCCATTCTATGACATTCATTTGAGCGTTAGATACTTTGAGAACATTAATAGTTTTGCCTGCAGTTTTGTATTGTGCGTGTACTGTTTCTATCACTCCGGGATCGTGTGAAAAATAATTCTGTGCGATGGTTTGTTCTGCAATCGTTAAAGAATCCTGACTCTGAGTATATTGTGTGTCCCATACCTCGGGGCCTTGAGACAAAGCCTCTAGAATAATCTTTTTATTGTATTGTTGCTGGCTATCTTGTTTCTTAAGTTCATTTTTAATGAGTTCTTGATAAATCCAAGTTGCGGCAACATTGGGTTTATGTAAAGCATTTGCTATTTTAGTTATACTATTTGCAGTTAATTGTGATCCTGCGGTGTCCAATATTGTTTGTAATTGATCTGGAGCTATCTGATCTTTATTGATAAATGCTTGTGCTATGGTTTGTTCGCGAATCGTTAAGCCATTATTAAGCCCACAAGGCCTATCAAAATCAATATTTGCAGATAAAAGATTTTTAATAATCCCTAAATCGGCTAAGTCTTTGGTAAATTCAGCGATTAGTGCTTGTTCTAATTGAACTTGTATTAATGTTTGTTTAATCCAAATATCTACATGTTGTGCTATATTAGGAGGAAAAATATTAGCAATTTTCAGGGAATCAATAACTATGGTTCGGGAGAGCTTAAATATCTGTTGATAATCATTAGTGATATAAGCTTTGACTACTTTTTGCTCATCTGCGCTTAAAGCGGCCATGTCATCAGGTAAAATAGCATTAGCAGTTAATAATGTTTCATATTCTAAATCGCTAAATGGATATTGCAAAACCTTTAGTTCGTTTAAGAATAAATTAATCCGCTCTGCGATAATAGGTCTGGCTGACAGCGCTTGTTTTAGCAGTTGTAATTTGGTATTTTCCGGAAGTTGGTTAATTTGTTGTTGATTGGCTGATTCAAAAATATTTTGCGTTATTAGATAATCGTATAATTTTTTTTGTAATGCTACGTTGGCAACGAGTTTCGGCAAATTATTTTGAATAAAGTAAGCCGGATTTCCTGTTTCTTTTAATAAACCAATAATCGTATTTTCGTCAAAACTAGCAAAAAAAAGCTCTTTCGATAGTGCAGCGCGAGCTAATTTTTCTCGCATTGGTTTATCTTTGATTGCGGTAACTAGGTCTAAAATAGTCTCGCGATGAGCAAGGTAACTGGTTTTATTATTAATTACTTTATTGCATAATATTGCAATTAAATAAGTGTTATTATTGCTGTATGCGATATCAATAGGCGTAATTCCTGCCTGGTTTTTAATGTTTACTCTTGCACCTTGTTCAATAAATCTGAGCAGCATGTTTTCATCAGGTATAGTTGCTATTGCTAAATGTAATGGTGTATTTCCTTGTTTATTTTGCTTATTAATTGTATTTTGATCAAAGTATTGCAGAATATTATCTAAGCTTTTTTTACGATGTGTGGATTGAGGAGTGGATTTTTTATTTTGCAATAGCACTTCATGAAGCAGGGTGTTATCATTATTATCTACAGAATTTGCAATAGATGATTTATCTTGGTTTTTTATGGCCACATCAAATAAATGAGAATGTATAATATCGACTATATGTTCGCCATAATTAAACACACAACTTTCTTTACCAAATGTTGTGTTGAGGTCTTGATTTTTATGCGGTTTATACTCAACATTTTCAACAGTTTTCTCATGCCAATCAGCATGAGTAATAGATCCAGTCAGTGAATTTTCACTTTTCTTGATATAATTAGAAGTGACAATATGGCTAATTCTTAGCGGAGGATTGTCAACATTTTTTAATAACTGCTCTGCATTGCTCATGCCAACACCGTTACTATGATCCAGGCAAATATCAATGGTGTCTATTATAGGCGGAATACCTACACCTTCAACTATTATGGCACTTTTATATTGATTTTTATCATTACATTGCACTTTTGTATCTTTTAAAACAACATCAGGTGAATATGCTGGATCATTATAATTATCAGCACGAAATTCATAACAATTTTTCTCTGTACATGGTACTTGATTATCCTTAGAATACAACGGATCAATCTTAGAGAAGCTTTCTTTACTAAAGTGATGAATAATAGGCTCTGATTGAGCATTTTTAGGTGATTGAATGTGTAATACAGCATTTCTTAAACTGCCGTCAGGCCATAAAACAGGCATGCTACTGATGATTAACACAATATTAGGTGGCAGTGTTTTGAGTGCTATGGATGTTTCATTAATGATTTTTTTATATTCATCAAGACTTAAC
>CAXNCW010000095.1:0-4654 GCA_964200955.1 Legionellaceae bacterium | reverse complement strand
GACGTGCAATAGTCTCTGACGAATAGATGGCATTAACGCCATGGCCTATGCGTTGAATTGGTAAGTAATCCATGGCCTCATTCATACCGGCAGCTGAGGAAAATTCACCAGCATGTACGGTGCATGATAATCCATGATTAGCTGCAATTTGGTATGCTTGTGTAAACTGTTTGGGTGGATAGTTACCTTCGTCACCAGCAAGACCAAAACCTACTACACAAGGTAAATCGATTTTAGTGGCGTGCTGTGCCACTTTTAATACGGCTTCGATGCCAAAATGTCGTACAGCGGTAATAATAATTCGGCCAAGAATACCATATTGATGCTGTGCGTCATCAATTGCTTGTTGAATTGCAATTAAATGCTCTTGTGATGGAATACCACTAACCATTTCTGCGTGATCAGGTGAATACATCATTTCAATATAAATTGCACCATTCATGGCATTGGTTGAAAGGTAATCGAAAGTAATATCATAGTAATCATGGGGATGTTTGATAACAGCTGCTACTACATCATAAGTTTTTAAAAAATCTAAAAAATTATCATAACAGTAGCTGGCTTCATCATGAGATATTAAATTTTGGGGAATATGCAATTTATTGCGTGCTGCAAGTTTTTTTGTTAGTGTCGGTGTGATTGTACCTTCAAGATGTACATGTAATTCGGCTTTTTTAATTGACATCTTGTTTGCTCCTAATAAATTGTAATAATTCTTTTAAAAAGCCCTTGGTTGCAATATTGGCTGCTAAGACACCGCCATAAGGTGTGTCATGAGCACATGGTACAATTTTGCGAATGATACGTGTTGCTAATACGTTATTATTATTCATTTTAATTAATGTTATTTTGACAATCAATTCAATTCGACTCGGTTTTGTAAGAAAATTTTGTTGTAATGTAATTAGCTGGGTTTCTAAAGTATAATCAGCGTTAGCGCTGATGGATGGTACAGTGATGATTGCAAAATAATTTTGCAAATACTCGATCATTATTGGTAATAACATCTCTGTTGGTGGTTCAATCCAAGCATTATGTGCAAAAGCATGAATATTATATGGTTGATTTGTATAAAGCATTTGATTAGTTTGATAATTGTTTAGCGCTATGGGCGTAGCAACAAAGATTGTGGTTTTTTTGCGAACTTTGATAGTGGCTATATGTTCTGGTGCGATTGGTGAAAGCGCTAATTGATATTGATTGATAATATTGGGTGTAATTGGCATGCAGCCTGCTAATATGCCATTTATGATAATTAATGCAGATATTAATTTTTTCAAATTATTTATTCTCCAGGTCCTGCTTGTGGTGGCGTACTACCACGCAATATTATGCTAGGATTTTGATTAATATTCTTACTTAATTGTTCTAATTGTGAGGCTATCGTGTTTAATTTATTAATAAAAGTTATTGTTGATGGTATAGCGATGCTTTGGATTTTATGTAAACTCATGTCAAAATCTTGTGTAATTTTTGGTAAAACATAGGTGGATTTACTGAGGTCACGCATGATAATATCAGTATTATTTAAAATGTGTTTAATGTGCATGGCATTTTTATTGTCGAAGATTTTTTTAACTTCGATGCTTACGGAATTAATATTTTCAGAAACCTCTTTGAGGACTTTATCTAATTGATAAAATAACGATGGTCGTGAAGCAATAATAGGATACGGTTCATTAGGTAATTGTTTTAGTGGCTGTAAATCTGAGGATGTTGCCGTTAAGCCAACATAAGTAGTGCCGGTAATGCCTTGCGAGATCAGCATTGCGACTGTACTCATAGTAATGAGTGTGCTATCTTCTATTTCAAGTAATAAGCGGACCTGTTGTGGATTTTGATGATTTATTTCTATAATTTTAACTTGACCCACCGGTACGCCATTATACTTGACTGGTGATTCTTCATTTAATCCTGAAACCGTTTCGTGCATGTATACTGCGTAGATTTTATAACTTTTTTGATTAAATCCAATCGATAACCATAATGCGCAGGTAATGAAAGCGGTTGTTAAAATAATAACCATTAATCCGACTATAGTATAATTAACTTTTCCTTCCAAACCAATCCCCCAGTTAATTTTTATTAAAATATTCCATAATTAGTGGATGCTTATCCTGCATGAGTTCTTCTAGAGGCGCAATGGCTAATATTTTACCTTCACCAACAAAAGCGACTCGATCGGTAATTTTTTTTAATGACTCAAGATCATGACTAATCATCACGACTGTTAATTTTAATGCATGGCGTAAAAATAAAATTAAATCATCAAACTGTCTTGCACTTTTTGGATCCAAACCTGTTGTTGGTTCATCAAGAAATAATAGTTCTGGATCCATAGCAATAGCGCGTGCAGTAGCGACGCGCCTTTGCATACCGCCACTTAATTCTATGGGGAATTTATTGGCATCATTCGCAGTTAAACCCACTAAATTTATTTTTAGCATAGCAAGTTTATATAAAAAATCACAGGTAAAAGATGTGAATTCGCGCATAGGAAATAAAATATTTTCGATTACTGTTAATGTAGAAAATAAAGCACTATGCTGAAACAGCACTCCCCAGCGTCGGCGTAACAAGTTCATCGCTGCTGTTGATAATTCCTGTATATTTTGATTGAGAATTTCTATGGTGCCATGGGTGGGTTTAATTAGCATTAACATACTTTGGAAAATTGTGGTTTTGCCACTACCACTACCACCAATAATTGCTACAATCTCACCACGATTCACCGTTAGGTTCAGATCTTTATGTACCCATTGCTTGCCAAGATAATTCTGTAATCCTGTAATTTTAATAATTGGATCAGTCATTTAGATCCCAAGCCAACTGTAAATTACAGAAAAAACAGCATCAGCTATAATAATTAAAAATAATGCTTGTACGACACTTTTAGTAGTTTGATTACCAATGTTGTTGTTTAATGAATGTTGTACTGCAAATCCTTGAAAACAACCAACAAGGACAATAATAATTGAAAAAGTCGGCGCTTTGTAGAGGCCAAGCATTAATTGTTGCAAACCCACAGTATCTTGTAAACGAATTAAAAAATCTAAATAACTAACGTTTAATATCGTTTTTGAAATTAACATGGATCCTAAGATATTAAAAATATCTGACCAAAAAATTAATAAAGGAAAGGCAATCAGTAAACCAAGCATTTTGGGTATTACTAATAATTCTGTGGGTGATAGCCCCATGGTAGTGATTGCCGCTATTTCTTCATTGAGTTGCATACTGCCTATTTGCGCGGTGAATGCAGAACTTGTACGTCCAGCAACTATAATTGCTGTAATTAATGGTGCAAATTCACGAAAAATTGCCATACCTGATAAATATGCAATAAAATTATTAGCACCATATTCTTTTAATTGTAGACCCATCTGATATGTTAACACCACGCCAATTAAAAAAGATAATAAGGCTAAAATTGGTAAAGCTTTGACACCACCATGATATATATTGGCCATGACATCTGGCCAACGAAAACGCTGTAATTGTTTACATAAAAAGAAAAATTTAATGCTTAAATCACCGAGTAATGTAATAAATTCATCAGCTTGTTTAAATTTATCAATTGTTTCTTTACCAATATTAGCAAGCATGGTTGGTTTATACGGGGTATTAAGTGCGTAATCTAAATTTTCATGCTGTGCCCTAATTAAATCAATTAATGCTTGTTGTGTTGTGGCAAATTTTTGTAATATAACTTTTTTGTTTTGTTGATGTAATAGATCGATAAATTGTAGCAATAATAAGGCTCCGGCACTATCAAGATGTGTAATATTTTGTCCATTTAAAATAATAGTATCTTGTGTAACCGTCATTAATTTTTGTAATGCTGTATCTAAATTATGCAGATTAATAATAGACCATGATCCAGAACAATTATAGCAGTTAGTAGCAAATATGATTTGTATATGATGAGTCATAAACCCTATATATGATGAAAGATTATACTGCTATAATATATATTATAGCTTTGCGCTATTCTAATAATGAGGAAATTATGTTAATAAATCAACAAAAATTATCAGCACAACAATTATTACATGTCGGTTTTTCAAAGTTAACGCGTGCAGAAAGATTTGCACGGTTACAGCAGCTAGGAGCATTAACTGCAGAAGATGTGGCGTTTTTAAAAACTGGTGGTTTGCAAAATATGGATTTGGCTGAGAAATTTATTGAAAATGCTATTGGGTATTTTCAATTACCTTTGGGTGTTGCAACTAATTTTTGTATTGATGGTCAGGATTATGTGATTCCTTTAGCTGTTGAAGAAACTTCAATTATAGCCGCATTATCGAAAACAGCATCCTGGGTGAAAGAGCATGGTGAAATTATTACTAATGTTGATGGCGCTTGTATTCTGGGGCAAATTCAATTAGCAAAAGTGCATAATTATCAAAGATTTGCAGATATTTTTCAGCAAAATAAACGTTATTTAATTGATCTTGCTAACCAAGATATCGCGGTTAATATGATAAAACGTGGTGGTGGCGTTAGTGATTTACAATTACGTCATTTGGTACGTGATGATGGTTATAATATGGTAATTATTCATTTATTTATGAATTGTTGCGATGCTATGGGGGCAAATATTATGAATCAAATTTTAGAATATTTAAAAACTCCATTAGAAAAATTAACTGGT
>CAXNCW010000094.1:0-4696 GCA_964200955.1 Legionellaceae bacterium | reverse complement strand
ATATGTGTGTGTGCATTGGCTTTGCAACTACGCAATCCAGTATCATTATCAATGATGATTTGACGATGGATATTATCAAAATTAATCGGTGATTTTTGTGGAATAAACCATGTAGTGATAAGATCCGGGCAAAAGCTATTAGGTAGCATACCAGAAATTTTACAAATTTTAATTTGAGTTAAATTTTTTCCTGTAGCCTTAAAGGCTGCTGTTGCATGTATTGGTAATTGGCTTATATGTTGGATTGCGTTACTAATTTGAAAAAATAATGGCGCTGCAATATCTCGGCCAATTAATGCTGGATTACTGTGATTGTTAAAATTTCCTAACCAAACAGCTAATACATAATTACCAAAAATACCGACAGTCCATGCATCGTGATATCCAGATGAAGTGCCAGTTTTCCAAGCAACTGGTAATGTTGTATCTTGATAATAATTTGTGGTGTCTTTGAGAATATTTAAAACGAGAAAACAGGCCTCGGGGCTGAGAAGTTTATCACCGTGGTCTATTAGATCCGTTTTGCGCATACGTAGTTGATGCCATACCCCTGAATTATTTAACATGGCATATAAAGTAATTAGTTCGCGCATAGTTAATTCAACACCACCAAGAGCTAAACTTAAACCATAGTGTGATTCTGGAAATAAATTGGCGATGTGAGTTTTTTGTAAGAATTGATATAAATTAGGATTGTGAATTTTTTGAAGTAATTCGAGTGCGGGGATATTGCGGCTAGTAATTAAAGCATCATGGGCAGTTATCGGGCCAACAAAATTATGGTCAAAATTTTTATAATTGCCAAAACGATTGGGAACATCTTTTAAAAGACTAAATGGATGAATGATCCCTTGATCCAAAGCGAGAGCATAGATAAAAGGTTTTAATGTTGATCCAGGGGAGCGTTTAATATTCGTGCCATCAATTTGTCCGGCAATTTGTTGGTTGAAAAAATTAGCAGAACCTAATAAAGCTTTAATGCTCATATCACGGCTATCGATTAACATTACTGATGCATTATTAATTCCCATTATATTTGTAGTCAGCAGGTAGTGGTGGGTGATACGTTGTACTAGGTCTTGCAGCGTTGGATTAATAGTGGCATGAATAATTTTGTGATAATTATGGTCGTGCATTAATAAGGTATTCACAAAATGTGGCATTTTAAATGGTAAATCTTTAATGGTTGTGATTTGTAATGGTAAATCTATTAGATTTTTATAAAAAATTTCATCTTTTGGATGAATAATAAGCCATTTATTCCATAATATTTGGCGTAATTGTTGTGTGGGCTGATCATGATTAGACGGTATGCGTTTAGTGGGATTTTGTGGTATTAATGTCAACCATATTGCTTCTGGCAAGGTTAATTGTTTGGCTGATTTATGAAAATAAATTAAACTTGCGGCACCGATACCTTCAATATTATTCCCATATGGTGCTAAATTTAGATATGCTGTCAGAATTTGTGATTTATTATAATACAATTCTAATTGTAAAGCACGGAGCATTTGGGTGATTTTTCCAGTAAGAGTTTTGGAGTTTATATGATAGTAAAGACGTGCAACTTGCATGGTAATTGTTGATGCACCAATTTTATGTGTTTGTGAAATATATGTCGACCAAAAAGCTTTGCATAGTGATAATGGATTAATACCTAAGTGATAAAAAAAATATTGATCTTCTTTTAATAAAGTAGTGCTGATCATGATAGGGGCAATGTTGCTTAATTTTGTGTATAATCGATATTTATCGTCGGCACTTAAGGTGAGTCTTAATAAATTATTTTGTACATCATAAATAGCAGTAGATAAATTTAAAGGCTGTAATAAATTAGGATGTGGCGTAAGAAAATATGTTAATAATATACTGACAAATAGTAGTGAGAGTATTATGCTATAGGTTCTAATTCTTAACTTCATAGGTATGGTTCTTGTCTATTGTGATTAATAAAATTAAACTGCATCCCTGGAGTTATGTGGGTTTATTAGTAGCGATACTATTGTCAATTGTGGGTTATCAGTGGTATAAGGCGTTACCGCAACCACAAGTAATTGATGTTATTATTACACCACCGAGTATTGCTCCTGTAATTAGTAACACAAATGAGTCTAAATTAAAACCACAACCACTGTCTTTAGCATTTGGGCTGCAGACGACTCATGATTTACCAACAACTCATGGTTGGATTCCGAAGACAGTTGCGCCTTTAAATGTAGTTACAAAAGATGTGAGTGCTGGGGTACAATTATCCCCATCTATGCATGGACATTGGCATTGGAAAAATGATAATAGTTTGCTGTTTACTCCTGAAGATGATTGGGTTGCTGGCACAACATATAATATTGATTTTAATAAGAATTTTTTTATTGACTTATCTAGTAAATATCGTTTAAAATTACATTATCAATTTATTACTCAAAAATTTACAGCAATAATTCATGATTTGCAATTTTATCAAGATCCATTAGACATTAAGTTAAAGCAAGTAGTTGCGACTATACAATTTAATTATCCAGTAGATCCGACCAATTTGCCGCAGCATTTGCATTTATTTAAGCAAATAGTTGTCAATGGTAAATTACAAGATCAAGTGCAAGAATTGCAATATACTTTGACTTATGATAAATATAAACGTACTGCGTATTTACGTTCTGCAGCACTGGCATTACAACAGCAACCGTATTACGTGCTGCTAACTATTAGCAAAGGCTTAACAACACTGGCTCATAATGCGCAAACATCGCAGAATATTCATAAAAACGTCTTGATTCCTGATAAAACCAATTATTTGCAAATTAAAACAACAGATATAAAAATTGTGCGTGATTTGCAAAATATTCCGCAACAAGTATTGACCTTAGAAACTACAGTTGCGGTTGCTGATGCAGATTTACAGAAATTTTTACATATTTATGTTTTGCCACAAGATAAACCTGCAGAGGACCAGAAACCAGCAGATAAAGATTATGTTTGGGGTAGTCCTGCTGCAATTGATGCTAATATTTTAGCACAATCGCAGCTGCAAGTTTTGCGCCCATTACCGCATACATCTGCAACATTACATAGCTATGCATTACAAGTGCCTTCGACAAAATATCTATATATTAAAGTAGATGCAGGGTTACCTAGTGCTGGTGATTTTATTTTAAAACATAATTATAGCGCTATTGTGCAAGCGCCAGAATTTCCACATGAGATTAATTTTTTACATCCAGGCGTGTTACTGGCGTTAAATAGTGATAAAAAATTATCACTGACTTTGCGTGGCTTATCCGCTATTAAATTTACTATATCAAGAATTTTTGAAGATGATATTAATCAGTTGGTTACGCAAACATCTGGAGATTTTAATAATCCATATTTTTTAACTTATAATTTTAATCAACAAAATATTAGTCAAGTGTTTACAAAAATTCAACAATTTGCAAATACAAATCCAGATCAGTTGCAATATACGGCTTTGGATTTAACTAAATATATGTCTAAGAATAATCTGGGTTTATTTTTATTGCAAGTAGAAGGTTTTGATGTTGAAAAAAATTATACACTCGATCCGAAAGCAAGTCGATTAATTTTAATCACAAATCTTGGCTTGTTAGTCAAAGATAACGCCGATGGAACCCATGATGTTTTTGTACAATCAATAATTACTGGTCAGCCAGTAGCGCAAGTTAAAGTTAGCTTGTTAGGAAAAAATGGCTTAATTATTGCTCATCATATGACGGATAATAATGGGCGGGTCACATTTCCAAATTTAGGAGATTTTGTTGCAGATCGGGAGCCAGTCGCTTATTTAGCTAGTTTTGCTAATGATGTTGCATTTATACCATATAGTAAGTTTGATAGACAGTTGAATTATTCTCGCTATAATGTTGGCGGTGAGTATACTCCCAATGATGTTCAAGGGTTAAATGCGTATATTTTTTCTGATAGAGGTATCTATTATCCTGGTGAAACGGCGCATATTGCTTTAATTGTGAAACCAGAATTTTTAAATGTTGTTAAGGATATTGTCGGATTACCTTTGGAAATTACCGTTATTGATCCACGCGGTATGACTATTTTAACCAAATTATTACATGTAGATGATAATGGTTTATTAAGTTTTGATTTACCAACATACGCAACTTCCAGTATTGGCCAGTATCAAATCAATGTATATTTAGTTAAGGATAGATCAATTGGTAATAGTTTTTTAAATTCCACAACATTGCAAATCGCAGAATTTCAACCAGATAATTTGCGTATTACAGCGAATTTCTCACCAAAAATTATTTCTGGTTGGCAAAATTCTCATCAAATTATTGCAAATATTAAATTATTAAATTTATATGGTACGCCAGCAAGTAAGCGTCATATTAAAGCTCATATGCAATTACAGTCCAAAAATTTGCAATTAGATGCCTATCCTGAATATATTTTTTCTAGCTCGCGTAGTGAGACTATTAGTGATGAGCTATCTGATGTGCTTACAGATAATAATGGTCAAGCACATTTTCAGTTACATGTAGATAAATTTCCTGCAGTAATGTCGGAATTAACATTTTTTGTTGAGGGTTTTGAAGCTGATAGTGGTCGTAGTGTTGCCACACAAACATCAACATTAATTAGTCCATTTGATTATATAATTGGCTATAAAGCTGATGGTGATTTGCGATATTTACAGCGAAATTCGCAATTACATTTGCTTGCT
>CAXNCW010000093.1:0-4736 GCA_964200955.1 Legionellaceae bacterium | reverse complement strand
ATGGCAATTATGAATGAGGCTAAAACTGCGCAGCCAAATTTACGCGGTACTATATCTATGGCGCGTACTGGGGATCCAGATTCGGCAACTTCGCAATTTTTTATTAATCTTGTAGATAATAATTTTTTAAATTATAAATCGGATGATATGCAAAATTTTGGTTACTGTGTTTTCGGTAAAGTGATCATTGGTATGGATGTTGTTGATGCAATTGCAAAAATCAAAACGTATAATTATATGATGCATGATGATGTTCCAGTAGAGGCAGTAACTATTTATCAAATGAGTGAGATTCCAACAGATGTTACAATTAGTTAAAGATTATTTGTTGCAATTACAAAATAATATTTCTATAGATTTAGAAATTATAGATAATTCTGTAAAATTTGATCATGATAAATGGCAGAGCCAGAATGGCAGTGGTGAAACGCGCATTTTACAAAACGGTAATGTATTTGTTAAAGCTGGCGTGAATTTTTCGCATGTACATGGTAGTAATTTGCCAGCTGCAGCAAGTCAATATCGTGCATCATTACAAGATTACCAATACCACGCAATGGGTGTGTCAATCGTTATTCATCCAGAAAATCCTTATGTACCAACTTCACATGCTAATGTGCGTTTTTTTCTTGCTGAAAAGGCTAATCATACTACAATTTGGTGGTTTGGTGGTGGTTTTGATTTAACTCCATATTATGGATTTGTAGAAGATTGTCAACATTGGCATCAAGTTGCTGCTGATGTTTGCCGCCCTTATGATGTTGATATTTATCAACGTTTTAAAACTGCTGCTGATCAATATTTTTATTTAAAACATCGTCACGAACAGCGTGGTATTGGTGGATTATTTTTTGATGATTTTAATGAAATTAGTTTTGAACATAGTTTTAATTTAGTCCGTAGTATTGGTGATGGGTTTTTATTGGCTTATTTACCAATTGTTAATAAACGACAAAATACTCCATATAATTTAAGAGAAAAAAATTTTCAATTATATCGTCGTGGTCGTTATGTAGAGTTTAATCTTATTTATGATCGCGGCACTTTATTCGGGTTACAAAGTAACGGTCGCACCGAATCAATTTTAATGTCATTGCCACCAGTAGTGCATTGGCAATATGATTGGCAACCGCAACCAGGAAGCCCTGAAGAGCAGTTATATACTGATTTCTTGGTGATTAAAGATTGGGTTATATGAGAATTGATTATGGTGGATATAAGGAGACTAGAAAAAATAATCTATTCTTTTCTGCATATAATCATGTATAATCTTTACCATGAGAAAAGGACCCATAGTAGAAGCTATATTAGCAGACCGACTTTATTTTTGCACCTGATAAAAACTTCGGAATCAAGTTGAAAGTTAACATCGGATAGATGGCCGAGCGGTCGAAGGCGCACGCCTGGAAAGCGTGTATACGGTAACGTATCGAGGGTTCGAATCCCTCTCTCTCCGCCAATCAATTGGTCTATCAAATTAACGACAATAAAATGATCCTTTTGGTTGTTGCTGTGAGCAAACGAAACAAAAATACAATCTATGAGACCGCTGAAGGTAGGGAGGATCCGTAGAGTGAATCAGATACGTTATGCGGTACACATCTATCAACAGATCACACTGAAAAAATGATTTCTCGTAATATGAATTGTCCTTGTGGTAACCATCGTAAATTTAAAAATTGCCATGGGAAATGGCGTCATCGAGGATTATAGATTAGATGTATGGAAAAGATACAAAAACAGGGGTATAAATGATTCAACAAAAACTTGGAAGTTACCTTAATTTGGGTACGCAATTTTATGACTTGATTAGACCGGAGCCACCAGAGGATGCTTACACGTTTTATCGCTTATATGTGATGAATGCAACTGGACCTATTTTGGAACCAATGTGTGGAAAGGGTCGTTTCTTACTTCCATTGCTTCAAGAGGGTTTTGATGTTCATAGCTTTGATGCAAGTGAGCATATGTTAGAATCTTCATCCTATGAAATGGTGTTGACCGCACTTTTATTCACACCCTTTTTGCTCACCTTCCGCAAGGCTCGCACTGAAAAAAGACACTATTCATTTTAGTCAGCCGTTAACACCTGCGGCGCACTTACGAAATATTTTTTCAATTTGCACCTAAAACTCTTTATTTATCACGATTTTTTATGTCCGAGCATTGCTGGAATTTCTTTAGAAATTCCAGATTAATTTGTAGATTAAATATATCGCAAAAATATTTTTTCTTCTTCAGAGTTTTCATGATATAGTTTTCTTTATCTAATAACAGCAAATTTCTGGTATATTTTTATAAAACATGCAATTAAAAATAAATTATAAATTTTTAATAATATTGATGTTTTTTACTGATACTCTTTTAGCAAATCAATCTACTAATTTAGTCTCAAATAAAATACATCCGGCAATTTTATCATTATCTACTCAAGAACTTGCAAAAAGTTTGAGTAATCCATTAGCTCCATTGATTTTTATGCCAATTGTTACACAACGTTTTCAATGGCATCATGCGACATCAGCACAAAATGCATCTGGTATTTCAGTATCATTAAGACCAACTGTACCTATATTTATAAATGATAAATTATTAACAATTAATCATGCCGTTATTCCGTATTTTCATATTCCAAGTGGTGCTTTATATCCGGATAATGGTGCTGTATACCCAGATTTTGAAAGCACAACTACAAATCAACCCGGCTATAGTAATATAATTGGGCCCATGCAATTTATGAGCATATTTACGCCAAATAAAGCACATGGATTTAATATAGGGATTGGACCTTATTTAAATATACCCATTGGTAAAATACTTGGTATGAATCAAAATATTGGTTTAGGTATGGCTGGAATTTTAAAATACGATAAAAATGCATGGGTTCTGAGTGCAATTGTACAAAATGCATGGTCTATAACTCAAAATGGCAATGCATCAAGATTTAGTCAATTTATGTTCACCCCCAGTATATCTTATAATTTTCCAAGTGGCTGGTCTCTCCTCTCTGTCCCTTATATTACAGCTGATTTTGATGCTCCAAGAAATAATTGGTTTGTACCCATCGGTGGCGGTATTGGCAAAATCGTTCATTTTGATAAAATTCCAGTGCAATTTATAGTGCATGCTTATGATGATATTATCAGAACACGCAACGACCCTGCTTGGACTGCTAGATTTTCAATGATTTTTGTATTTTCAGAATAATTTTAAACATGGGCATGCTAATAATTGCCCCACATCATATATGTCAAATCCTCTATTGCAAAATTAAATTATCTTCTGGTTGGATTTCATTGTCCTGAATTATCTGTTGTTTATAAAATTTATAATTTTTAATTATATCTTGTTTTTCAGTAATCTTAAGATCATATCGACGTAATAAATATGTACCTAAACCACAAAAAATATTTAATAATTTAAAAAAGTTACGTAACCAATGATTTGCTTGTATATTTTTTTCTAATATAGGTTCTGCAATTTTAAAAGCACTACGACATTCTTGCATTAAATTATCATAATCATTTTGAGAATTTTGAGATGCAATATTAAAATTTTTATAAGAATCATTGATTGTTTTCATCAATGTTACAAATGATAATCGCTCATTTTTATCGGTAAATTGCAATTCCAGCATTGATTTCAAGTGCTTTTCTAAAGAAATTTTAATTGCTTGAAAATCCTTTGTAGCTTTAATTAAAGGCTCATTTAGTATTAATTCATTTGGTTTATTTTTAGCTTCTGAAATCATCGTAACTATTTGCTGATATTGTAATTGATTGTTCATCGGCTTTTTTTCAATAATTACAGGCTTATCGTAATTTAATTGTTGTATTTTTGGCTTCTGCACAGCGTTTGCTTGAATATTATTTGTTAGCAACTGTTGATTCAAATCAATGATTAATTTAGTAAGAATGTTCTTTAATTCTTCTTGATTACGCACTTCAGAGGAATATTGCAATAAGTACATCAATGTTGTGACTTTAGCTGGAATTTCATCTTTTATCTCATTAACATCTACACCAGCTAATACAGCAACATAATGAAAAAATTGGCTAACACTGCATATTTGTTGCACATGCTCTTTGGTATTTGGCTGCCTAGATTTACCGTTATAAGATTTAAACTGATATTCAGTATTATCACCGATTTCTTTTAAAAAAAGTGCAATTTGTGATTTAAATGCCCGCATATCATCATCACTTGCTCCACGAGTATTGTTAATTCCATAAATAGTCTTAACATTCTTATCTAATAGCAGAAAGTATTGATGCCCGCCAGTAAGATCTATATTTTGCAATATCTCTCGATCAATAATTTGATTGTTTAAAACACCTTGTAATTTTATTTTTAAATTATTATTTAGATTTTTTTGAGACGATAAAGCGTTTTTAGCAAGATCTTTAGGGTTATCTACACCTCTAACATTAAAAACAATTTGATTTTTCATGGCTAATTTTAATTTAAATTCTGCTATGATTGTATTAACATTCATAGTGTCATTTAGACTTTTATCTATTGCTGCTTGGATCTTTTCTGGTAAATCATTTTCAGGAACAAACAACCATAAATCCAATCCTGCAATCTTATATTGATTAATAATATAACCGCCAGATTCTAAATCCTTACCTTCTGCATTTTTTACTATCTTCTTTTGTTGTAATGGCTGTTGTTTCTTGTTATAAATCCATTGAATCTCTTTCTGCAATTGTGCAAACTCTTCTTCAAATATATGT
>CAXNCW010000092.1:0-4768 GCA_964200955.1 Legionellaceae bacterium | reverse complement strand
AGTCAAGCTAAATCTTTAATACATAATACATTAATTAATTCTAATCCATTTGAGAGTGTTGTGTATAAAACTGCTAATCAAGATATTATTGATAATAAATTAGATCATGAAATTTTTGAGAAATTATATAAATCTATTGCTACATCTCAAAATCAGTTGAAAGCCCCTGCTAATAAATTTGGACAAGCATGTAAAGATTTTTTGAGTACTATTACTGTTAATAAAATACAACTTCCTAAAGGGATGAATAAGGACCAAATTTTGCAGAAAAACGATGAAAGAATGAATAGATTTTCAGATATGAAAAAACAATATTTAGATGACAAAGCGCTAAACACAAAGAATATGGGATTAAGTCCAGATGGAAAAAAAGTACATACTCAACAGAAAGTTGAGCATAATAAAAATCAAAACAAAGTTGCTGATCAACAAGCAACACTTACATTAAAAAAATAATTAATAGTTTATTTAGGTTTTATCATGATTCTATTTTATTTTACTTTTTCCTCTTTAAATAAAACATGTTTACGAATTACCGGATCATAATGCATAAGTTCTAATTTAGTTGTTGTATTACGGGGGTTTTTTACCGTAGTAACAAAATAACCTGTACCAGCAGTTGATTTCATTTTGATTTTTGTACGTGCACTAGCCATAAATTACCTCTTCTAATCGATTTTTGTGCCTTGAGCTCTTAATTTATCAAGAACAGTTTTGATACCTAACTTATCAATGATACGAATGCCTTGTGTAGATACTGTTAATGAAATAAAACGTTGTTCTTCAGGAATCCAAAAACGTCTACGTTGAATATTAGGTAGAAATCTACGTTTAGTTTTATTATTTGCATGTGATACCCTATTTCCAGATTGTGGCCCTTTGCCAGTTATCTGACATACTCTTGACATTTCTTTTACTCCATATAGGTTAATGCATCTTTATATCAAAAAATATGCAATAAAGCAATTGAAAATTTCCTAATATTATATATTTGTAATATTGGCCTTATGCATAAAAAAACTCTATACTCAGTACTTGAGGATAATATTTTATTATTATCTTGGCAATAAAAATTTATAAAGGATGATAGATATGAACAAGAAATTCTCTTGGATATTGGGAGTGGCTTTATCGATTATTATTGGGCAATTGACATTTGTCAATGTTAATGCCGAATCTGTAATGAAAATGTGTAATTGTGGCAAATATGTAGAAAAAATTGTTGGGTCATTGCAGTTAACAGACGCACAAAAAATGCAAATTACAGCCATTAAAGCCGATGTAAAATTAAAAACCATGATGGATAAGAAAAAATTACATACAATTCGTATGCAAATTCGTAATATCATAGTTGCAGATAAACTTAATAAAATTAAGTTAGATGCTTTAATCAATCAAAGCAAAAATTTAATTGGCAATATTATGCGAATTAAAATTATTGCTAGACATAAGATGTACGCGCTCTTAGATGCACAACAAAAAGTTGAATTTAAAAGTATGATACAAAAATGGGTTCATGGACAACATGATTAATAACTGGTATTGAGTATTTTTATATGTATTAGGAACTGCAAGGAAATAACTTGCAGTTCCTTAGTAACGGTTAGATGTTTTTTATCTAGCCATTTTTTATTTTTAAGGTCTGTATGAAATTTGATGAGTTTAAGTTCAATCCGTTATTGTTGCGTGTTATTAAGGAGATAAGGTATATCAATCCAACACCAATTCAAATGCAAGCAATCCCTGCGATACTACAAGGTAAAGATATTTTAGCTACAGCACAAACAGGAACAGGCAAAACCGCAAGTTTTGTATTACCATTAGCTAATTTGTTGACACAACAATTACCAGTAAAATCTAATCATGTATATGCGTTAATTTTAACACCAACGCGTGAATTAGCAGCACAAGTGCAGCAAAGTATTCAACAATACACTAAATATTTATCGCTACGATCTTTTGCAGTATTTGGTGGAGTAAAAATTAATCCGCAAATGCAAGCACTGTGTAAAGGAGTAGAAATTTTAGTGGCCACTCCAGGGCGGCTATTAGATTTGTCTCAACAAAACGCCGTACGTTTTGCACAAATAAAATTTTTAGTTTTAGATGAAGCCGATCGTATGTTAGACATGGGTTTTATTAATGATATAAAAAAAATCATTAGTAAATTACCAATTAAACGTCAAAATCTATTATTTTCTGCAACTTTTTCTGATCCAATTAGGCAATTAGCTAAACGGTTGTTGTGTAATCCGCTGGAAATTGATATTGCAAAACGCAATGCTACTGCGGTAAAAATTCAACAAATGATTCATCCTGTAGATAAAACTAAAAAACCTCTGTTACTTAGCTATTTAATTCGTAAAAATAATTGGCAACAAGTATTGGTGTTCGTGCGTACTAAGCATATGTCAAATAAGCTCGTGAAATTGTTAATTGCAGATAAAATTGTAGCTATAGCTATTCATGGTAATAAAAGTCAAGCACAGCGCATACGTGCTTTAGAGGATTTTAAAAATCGGAAAATTGCAATCTTAGTTGCGACAGATATCGCTGCACGTGGTTTGGATATAGAGCAATTGCCACTGGTGATTAATTTTGAATTACCACAAGTAGCTGAAGATTACGTGCATCGTATTGGGCGTACTGGTCGCGCAGGTGGGTCTGGATCAGCAATTTCTTTAGTGTGTGCTGATGAATATAAGCATTTACGTAATATAGAAATTTTAATTAAATCTAAATTGCGTCGAGTTGAGATTACTGAATTTAGTCCTAGTCATAATTTACCGTAGTGTTAAAAAAAAATCTAGACAAATGTTATTAGTACAGGCATAATTTTCTTGCTCTTTTATTAAGGAATAAATCATAAAAGAGAGTCCAATCATATATAATAAGGAAATAAGTATGAAAAAATATTTGTCTGTATTATTGTTTAGTTTTGCCTTCATTGTTACATCTTGTATATCATATGCCACGCAAAATAATGATAAAATTAATATTAATCAAGCCACGGCAGAGCGTTTGATGAATAAAGTTAAAGGTATCGGCATTAAGCGCGCGCAATCTATTGTTAAGTATCGTTCGGCACATGGATTATTCAAATCAATTGATGATTTGGCTAATATTCCTGGGTTAGGTGGAAATTTTGTTAAAATGCATCATGCGCAATTAGAGCAAACTTTTATTATTAAATAAAATATGTTAAAGTCCTATGTTTTGTACTACAATATTTGTATATTATTTTATAAAAATATGATTTTTAATATAAAGGTTTGCTTTTAGGGTGCTTGTTGCATGATAAAACAAAGAACACCGAAAAAAATGATTCAAGCTGTGGGCGTAGGTCTACATTCTGGTCAAAAGGTTTTGTTGACTTTACACCCAGCTCCAGTAAATACAGGGATTATTTTTCGCCGTACTGATCTTGATCCTGTAGTGGAAATTCCTGCATCATATGAACATGTCGGAGAGACGATGTTATGTACATCGTTAAAAAAAGACAATGTTACAATAGCGACAGTAGAGCATTTGCTCTCTGCTTTGGCAGGATTGGGTATAGATAATGCGTATATTGATATCAATGCACCAGAAATTCCGATTATGGATGGTAGTGCTGCGCCGTTCGTGTTTTTGATTCAATCAGCCGGTGTACGTGAACAAAATGTGCCAAAGCGTTTTATTAGGATTTTAGAACCAATTCGTATTGAAAAACAGGATAAATATGTACAGTTTTTACCTTACAATGGATACAAGATTGATTTTACTATCGATTTTAAACACCCGGTGTTTAATAATAAACCACAGCAAGCAATTTTTGATTTTTCGCATACTTCATATGTTAAGGAAGTATGTCGTGCACGAACTTTTGGTTTTTTAGCTGATTATGAGCGCTTACGTGAATGTGATTTAGTAAAAGGTGGTAGTTTAGATAATGCAGTAGTAGTTGATAACTATCGCATTTTAAATGAAGATGGATTGCGTTTTGACAGTGAATTTGTTGCGCATAAAATTTTAGATGCTGTTGGTGATTTATACTTATTACGATATGGATTAATTGGAGCATTCGAAGGATATAAATCCGGTCATGAATTAAATCATTTATTATTATGTGCATTAATGGCGAATCAAAATGCATGGGAATATACTTATATTGATAATAAAAATGACACCTTAGCTTCTTTATCTTCTGAAAATTTTGTACCTATTGGTTTAGAGACTATTTGTTAGAGATTCTGTTTGCTAATTTTTCCAATGCATTTTTTAATGGTAAATATTTAGTATGTTCACTAGTGGAAATTATAGCGCTATAAGCTGTTATTGGGATTTGTCTAATTGTGTGTGATGTTTTAATTGGTATTAATTCGTGTTTAATTATGCAAACATCTATCGATGTTAATTGAAATAGGTTTGCTTGTTTTCGTAATCGATCACGTAAATCAGGTAAAAAATAGCGTAATTCAGTAGCTAAGGCTACTTCGTTGAGTGCAATGGACATGCGACCATTGATAAACGATGTAATGTGGCAGTGATTCTTAAGAGTATTTGGTAGAAATTGATTCATTGTTGTAGTCAGTTGTTTTAATTGTATGATTTTACTATATAAATTAGATAGCTGTGGGTTTAAGCATTGATTAATTGATTTCATGATGAGCCGTTCCTATATAAATATGAGGTTAAAATTATTATGAATGCAGCTATGAATGTTAATAATGATTCTCAAGGAGAAAGTAATGTTATATACATTGCGAAATTGCATTGGATTATTTTT
>CAXNCW010000091.1:0-4808 GCA_964200955.1 Legionellaceae bacterium | reverse complement strand
ATCGCGCACAAAATAAGTTCCTATTATTGATTTCGCTAAACTCGCTGCGCTCAAACAACATCTCAATCAATAATAGGAACTTATTTTGTGCGCGATCCTAATCAATATTGGTTGCCCAGATACATGCATATAATGTTGATATTTTTAATAAAGATCTGTTTTAAGTATGGTATTTATTGTGCAACAGGGTATACTCAGGCACTGTCAGCAGAAAAGAACTTGAATATTTTCATTAATTAAACTCACTGCGTTCAAACAAAAGTCTCATAAAAATATTCAAGTTCTTTCCTGACAATGCTTATTTGTCCTGGTGGCACAGTGGATAGCGCGGCCCCCTCCTAAGGGGCAGGTCGGCGGTTCGAATCCGCCCTGGGACGCCATATGCAGCAAAGATCAGTTAGTGTAACATTGTTTCTGTAAATTTATTTTAGCTTAGAAATTTAAGCGGCAATCGGTTAATATCTCACAATGATAAAGCAACTTTTCTTCTGTAAATTCTATTTTTATTTTCGGTTAAACTCTCATGTGTTAAAAAATAAATTCTTTTATAATAATGAAAAATACTCAGGCCTTCTGGAATATTATTTTCTAGCCAATTGCTTAATTTAGCTGCTGTTTCTTCATATTTAGTCACCATTATTTTTAATAAGCGCTCAGCTTCTTCTTTGCTATGTGCATTAAAAATTATTCTAATATCCTCCGAAACTTCAGCTTTCATTTCTTTTTTTGGTACATAAGCTTGTGCATTTTGTTGCAATTGTACTAACTTTTCTTGTGAGACACCCTTTAAAAATTTAATGTTGTTTTAATTGCTTAACACAGCTAATAGCAATGATAATATTCATTAACGACAACAATAAAAAAACATGCATAATACTAATATTTAATTTTAACATCACCCCAATCATCACGCTACCAAGTATCATACCAAAAGCTGTGATAATATTATTAGTAGCAATAACTTGTGATCTTTTTTTCGGATCAGCATTGGCTTGTAAATAAGTATATAATGGCACGATATATAAACCCGAACTAAACGACAGTATTAAAAAATCACATAACACATGGAAATATTTAAGCGAGAATAAAAAATCATGAAACGATATTAATTTTAATGATAATGGTATGGCTTTTGTTGCAAAATATAAATCTAACAACACCACAGAAGTTAATAACATTGCCAATGGCACATAACGCAACACGATACGCCCATTTAATATATGACTAATAGTCAAAGAACCAAGCATAATACCTATCGCCAATAAAGTTAAAAATAAGGCAAAAACTGCCGGTGACGCCTGTAAAATATAATGAATATAATCAGGCAATTTTGTTAGTAACACTGACCCCATTAACCAATTCCACGCAATTAATAACACATCAATTAACATAATCCGATCATGAATTACATTAAGTAGCATATTTTTAGTCACACGCCATATATGTAAATCACAAACATTGTCTACTTGCGGTAAAATTTTGGGAATAAATAAACTTGAGCTTAAACCAAAAATTGCGATAAAACTTAACATAAATCCACCCAATATAAAATGATCCATGTTATGGCCATTTGCTACCGCACCGACAATATTACCAAATAAAATTGCAAAAAAGGTGCTAGATTCAATTAATGCAGTCGCAGACAATAAATCTTTACGTCGTAATAAATCTGGTAAGATTGCATATTTTACTGGAGAAAAAAATGTAGAATGCAATCCCATACCAGTTAACACAATAAACATCAAAAAAATACTATGCTGTACTATTGCGATAATGCCAAAAATCATAAGAATTAATTCACAACATTTAATAATTTGAATGATTAAAGCTTTATCATAACGATCTGACAATTGACCGGCAATTGCTGAAAATAAAAAAAATGGTACTATATACAAAAAATTCGCTATTAATTGATAATGTTCTGATTGCACTTGAGACGTACTTAATTGATAACTAATTAAAGTCAAAATAGATAACTTAAATAAATTATCATTAAAAGCCCCGCAAAATTGCGTGATAAACAATGGCAAAAAATTCTTTGAACTTAATAAGTTACATTCTTGGCAATTGAATTTTATTGATAATTTCTTGATCTGAAAAAGATAAATATTCATCTCCAATTTGTTGATATTGCTCATGTCCTTTACCTGCAATTATTACAATATCATATTTTGTAGCTAAAGCTATAGCTTTAGCTACAGCTTGCTCACGATTAATAATCTTATAAATTTTTGTAACATTAGTAATACCAACAGCAATATCAGCAATAATTTGTTCTGGATCTTCATGGCGTGGATTATCACTAGTCAAAATCACTACATCCGCATATTGACTCGCAATTTTACCCATAATTGGACGTTTACCATGATCACGTTCACCACCACAACCAAAGACCAATAAAATTTTACCAAGTTTTAATTGTTGCACAGTTAATAAAACATTAGCCAAAGCATCCGGGCTATGTGCATAGTCAACAATCACTAAAGGTTCTTGACGTACAATTTCCATGCGTCCAGATGCCGATTTTAATTGTGGCAAAATACTAATTACTTGTTCGGGTTTATAACCAGAATTTACTAAACTAATCAACACAGCCATGATATTATATAAATTAAATTTACCTAAAAAATTCACCTGCGTATTATAAATTCCCCATGGAGTATATATTTGTATCTGCATAACATAATTTAGCATCTGCCATGATTGTATATAGACGTCAGCATTCTTCTTCATACCATAAGTAATAATTTTACAAGTAGAGGCTATATGATCTTTGATAAAGATAAAATAGGCATCATCTCGATTCAAAATAGCATATTGCAAACTTGAATACATAAACAATCTCGCTTTAGCTGCCGCATAATTTTGCATGTTTTGATGATAATCTAAGTGATCTTGAGTCAAATTAGTAAATATCGCTTGTTTAAACTCAATATTAGTCACACGTTGTTGCTGCAAAGCATGCGATGACACTTCCATGCATATGTATTTAATTTTTGCTTGTGTATATTCAAAAAATAATTTTTGTAAGAGTAAAGCGTCAGGAGTGGTATTTTTACTACTGCTAAGATTATTAATCTTGCCATAACCCAAAGTACCTATATAAGCAGCAGTATCACCTAAAAGTTCATAAGCTTGTGCCAATTGCAAAGCAACAGTGGTTTTACCATTAGTACCGGTAACGCCGATAATTTGTGGTTTTGATACTTGACTACTGACATGATAGAATCTTTTGGCTATAGCGGCTATATTTTCCGTTAACCCTGCCATTGGAATACAATATATTGTATCGACAATACAAAAATTTTTGGGTAAAGAATTTGATTCATAAATAACTGCTGACGCTCCAGACTCCAGCGCTTGCTGAATAAATAAACGACCATCCGTGTTCATACCAGGATAAGCTAAAAATAAATCCCCAGCAATTATTGCTCTACTATCATTTTGAATCCCAGTAATCGCGCAATTATTATTGGCAATTTTTAACCATGGCTGTAATAATTGATTTAATTGCATAAATTACCCAATGATCTTATCTGGTGGCACTTCTAAAATTCTTAAAGCTCCGGACATTACTTTCGCAAATAATGGCGCTGCAACCGCTGCACCATAGTATCCATTTTTCGTTGGTTCATAAACCACCACCACCACTACCAGTCGTGGATCAGAGACCGGTGCAATACCCACAAAACTTGCAATATGACGATTAGCTTCATACCCTCTTCTGCCCGCAATACGTGAAGTACCAGTTTTACCAGCAACACGGTAACCCACAACGCGAGCTTGTTTGCCCGTGCCCTCATTACCCAAAACTGCTTCCATCATTAATAAAACTTGATCAGATATTGTTGGATCTAATACTTTTTCTTGGGCTTTCATCCTATAACTATGAACAAAAGTAATCGATTTTTTATAACCATGATTTGCAAAAACCATATACGCCTTGGCTAATTGCGCAGCAGTCACTGAAACCCCATAACCAAAACCTAAAGTTGCTAACACAAAAGGATTGGCTTGTTTGGCTTTGATCATTGTGCCTTCACTTTCTCCAGGATAGCTACTGGCTGTACCCTGACCAAAGCCAAAACGCTGAGATAAGCCAATTAATTGTTCTGGTGGGCTCAATAAAGTAATTTTGGTAACACCAACATTACTTGAATGTTGTAGAATACCAGTAACATCTAACACTCCATAATTATGAATATCACGAATTACGCGCCCATGCACTACCATGCTCCCAGGTCTAGTATCAACGATAGTATCAGGAGTTACTTGTTTACATTCTAATGCGCTGGCAATACTAAATGGTTTAAATACTGAACCAGGTTCAAAAACATCAGTAAAAGCTTTGTTACGATAATATTCTTGTGTATATTTGGTTCTATCATTCGGATTAAATGACGGCGCATTAGCTACAGCTAAAATCTCACCACTTTTAGTATCAAGCACTACTACAGAACCTGATTGTGCAGAGAATTTTTCTAAAGTACGCATTAATTCATGATAAGCAAGGTATTGAATGCGTCTATCAACACTTAAAACTAAATCTTTACCAGGTTTTGGTGGACAAATTACACCAAGATCCTCCACAATATGTCCTGCACGATCTTTTAACACTTTTTTCTTACCAGGCACTCCCTCTAACCAATCTTGATATGCTAATTCTAAACCTTCAATCCCACTATCATCGATATTAGTAAACCCTAATAATTGCGCTGTACTATTAGATTCAGGATAATAACGCTTAAATTCTTGCTGTAAATATAAACCCACTATCTTAAGCTGCGCGATTTTTTCTGCAATCTCTG
>CAXNCW010000090.1:0-4852 GCA_964200955.1 Legionellaceae bacterium | reverse complement strand
ATTGATAATTAATATTATTTATATTAAAAGAAATTTGTGCGTGTTCAATTGTATAATTGCAATTTTGGGTATATTTTTTGCCAGCAGACAACTATGGTTACAATTTTTTTCTACATCCAACACCGCTACATGTTTACCTAATATTAATTTAATTATGAAATATTTTAATTGGCAAGATATTACTCATATTTTTTTCTGGGGTAGCAGTGATTGCGCAGAAATATCCTGGAGATTTCTAGGATTAACCATGCCGGCATGGGTAATTCTCTATTTTATTACTATTATTATAATTAATATTAGATCTCGCAAAAAATAACTTACCATTTTTTATTGAGATTTTGTTTGAGCAATGCGAGTTTAGCTCAATAAAAAATGGTAAGTTATTTTTGTGATATCCATATAAAACAACGTTACTATCGTCACCCTTGAAATCTTGAGCTATGACTATTCATTGGTTTTGCATGTTTTTCAATATATTGAATAATTGTACCAGCTATATCTTTATTAGTGGCTATTTCAATACCTTCAAAACCAGGCGAAGAATTAATTTCCAACACTAAAGGACCATGATTAGAACGAATTAAATCAACACCAGCTACACGCAAACCCATGGTTTTAGCTGCAGCAATTGCAATATTACGTTCTTGAGGCGAGAGTTTAACTTTAATCATTTTCGCGCCGCGATGGAAATTCGCACGAAACTCGCCCTCTTTCGCTTGACGCTTAATTGCTGCAACCACTTTATCACCAATAACAAAACATCGTATATCAGTACCACAAGATTCTTCAATAAATTCCTGCACCAAAATATTTGCAGACATTTCTTTAAAAGCATTAATAATACTTACAGCCGATTGATGACTATCGGCTAATATTACACCACGTCCTTGAGTACCTTCTAATAATTTAATAACTAATGGTGCACCAGCAACCATCCGAATTAAATCTTCAGTATCATCTGGTGATTGTGCAAAACTAGTTAATGGCATTGGTATTCCCTTCCGAGCTAATAATTGCAATGCACGAAATTTATCTCGCGATCTTGAAATCGCAATAGATTCATTTAATGCATACATACCCATCGTTTCCAAATGCCTTAATACTGCTGTGCCATAATACGTAATCGATGCACCTATCCGTGGAATTACCGCATCAAAATGAGGCAAAGATTTACCCCCACGGTAATGCACTTGCGGTGATGATGCAGCAACGTTCATATAGCAATATAATGGATTAATTACTATTACTTCATGGCCAGCATTTTCACCAGCAATTTTCAAACGTTTATGTGAATATAAATTTGGATTTGTTGCTAATATTGCAATTTTCATAAAATTCCGAATCATTAAAAATTATTTAAAAAATCTTAAAACACTAACCAACGATAATCAGTGGCTAATTGTTTTGCATTATGCGGTGTTGTAAAAATTACAACTAATTTTCCTTGAGGATTACATAATAATATTACACCAGTATGTTGTATATCGTCACTATTTTGTTGAGTTATAATACTATTATAGGCGATACCGAAGTCAGATGCAAAAGCATGTATATTTAATGCATTACCTAGCACCCCATAAAAAGCAGAATTAAATGTTTTCACATAATTAGCTAATTGAATAGTATTATCGTATTTAGGGTCTATAGAAACCATAATAATTTTCGGCAATGGTTGCACACCATTATTTTGCAAGATTTTATACATTGTTGCTAATTCATGCATGACAACCGGACAAATACTTTGGCAGCGAGTAAATCCAAAAAACAACATAGTCCATTGACCATGTAAATTTTTATTAGTGAAGATTTTATTATCAGTGCCCCGCAGAGAAAATGGTTTTAATACTTTTGGTATAGGTAAAATCACACCATGAATATTAGTTTTTTTCTCATGCACAAAACCATACGCAATAACAATGGTTGCTATAATAACTAATAGCAATACACTCCAATATTTTTTCATAAAACAACTCGTTCAAACAATGTTATCCAATGATCTATTAATAATAATAAAAACAGATACATAAGATATTTGATAGAAAAATAAAACACCTGCATTGCTAATCCATGAGAATTATTACGATATAATTTAATTGCTAAATACAAAAACCGCAAATTTAATAACAGTACTCCTAGCAAGTAAATTACACCACTTAACGCAAACAAGTATGGTAAGATACTAACAATTGCTAATAATATAGAATACAATAAAATATGCAATTTTGTTAATTTAATACCATAAGCCACAGGCAACATTGGAATTTTTGCATTTTTATAATCATCAACACGATCGATGGCTAAAGCCCAAAAATGCGGTGGTGTCCATATGAAAATAATCAAAACCAATAATAACGCATGCGCATCATAACAATTAGTTATCGCAGTCCAACCAAGTAATGGCGGCGCTGCTCCAGCTAAACCACCAATTACAATATTTTGTGGTGTAGCGCGTTTTAAGTAGCCAGTATAAATTACTGCATAACCTATTAACGTTAAAAAAGTTAATACTGCAGTTAATGTATTAACCAATAATACTAATATTAGTGTACCACATACACATAATGCAAAAGCAAAATACAAAGCATGTTGTGGCAAAATCCTTTCTGTAGCTACCGGGCGATTATGAGTGCGTATCATGAGTAAATCAATACGTTTATCAACTAAATGATTAATAGCTGCAGCACTGCTGGCACATAATCCTATGCCAAGTAAACCAAAAATCAATAAATGCAATGGCACTGATCCTGGGCTTGATAAAAACATCCCAATCATTGCCGTCAATAACATTAATATTACTACGCGTGGTTTACATAATTCGATATAATCTTTTAACATATTAACATAACAAAGGAGGCTAATAATAAAGCTGCGATACCAGTATGGGCCACTGCTATTTGTATCGGTAACAAGTATATCACATTCATAATTCCTAGAATAAATTGTAAAACAACTAAAAACATAGTTATATAAACTAAATAACGCTTAATTGGAATTTTTATATGTTTTAATAAAAAAATATCCAAAAATATTGCATATAAGAATATTATAACAGCTCCAACGCGATGCACATATTGTAATGTAACACGACTAGTAGCATCTAAAATCCCACCTTGATAATTAATGCCAATTTTACCAAATACATGATAAAATGCGGCCCAATTTAAAGACGGTAACCAGTTGCCATTACATTGCGGAAAACCAAGACAGGCAACACCGGCATAATTAGCACTCACTAGTCCGCCTAAAATAATCTGGAAACATATCAATAATATAGCTATAGCCATAACACCGTGCCAACGATTATTATACCACGCAAAATTATTGATCTGCATCCATAAATAACATAACCCAGATAAAATTAACATTCCACCAAATAAATGGCCTATAACAACAATAGGCAATAACTGCATAGTTACTGTCCACATGCCAAGTAAGGCTTGTAAAATCACTAACAAACATAAAATTATTGTAATTATAATAATATTTTGTTTAAAATATTTGCGCAAATATAATGCTTGACCAATAATTAAAAATATTAGTAATCCCAGAGTTCCTGCAAAATAACGATGTAACATTTCCGTTCCAGCTTTTATTTTTAATAATGCTGACATTAAATAATTATTAGATAAAATTAAATAACCATAACATCCAGGCCAATCAGGACATCCAAGCCCAGCATTAGTCAGACGCGTGTATGCGCCGAGCATAATGACTACCAACGACAATAAAATTACCAATACTAAACAATAGTTCAATATTTTAACTTTTATGAATACATTATTTATCATTTTAAATCATCAACTCTATATACAATTGCATTAAAATAACATATAATTCATTTTTTTTAAAATCACTAAAA
This sequence comes from Legionellaceae bacterium, assembly GCA_964200955.1. Classification (GTDB taxonomy): domain Bacteria; phylum Pseudomonadota; class Gammaproteobacteria; order Legionellales; family Legionellaceae; genus CAXNCW01. The sequence continues at coordinate 993 of CAXNCW010000090.1, read as the reverse complement.
GGTAATTATAATGGCGCAAAATAAAATTGAGCAACCAAATAAACCATTAAGTAAATTTGGCAATGCTCTCAGTATAATCATGGCGATGCTAACTGCTATCAATTATTTTACTATCAAAATAGTTGGTGGTGCTGCTGCATATATTCTCGCTGGAATGAGCAATATGTTCCGCAATAGTTTTGGATTTATCATGGCGCATCTTACAGCGATGGTTGCAACAATTAGCAAATATACCCTGGGTGTTTTAGCTAGTATCGGTAAAGCCGTATGGATTGGATTTAAACATTTATTCGGTGCAATTATTGGTGTTATAGCGGGGTTAGGATTATTTATTATGCCATTTTTGTTTCTGGAAGCTATGATGTTCATAGCAAAAACTTTGACACGAATTACAGCCGCAGCACTTATATTTGTAGAGCATATAATAATAAGCGCATTATACTTAGCTGGAGCAATATTGCACGTATCCTGGAAATTACCACAACTTATTTTCTATTCATTACTAGAACTAGGACATGCAGCTGCTAAAGGCATGACCTATATTTTAGGTGGGATATACGAAGGATTACAATTATTACGTCGCGGTGTTGGTTTAATTGCTGCTGCTGGTGCTGCAATTATCAATTTTTTTCAGTTAGGCATATCTGGAGGCATGGCGAGCATAGCCTGGATATTTACTCGTCTTTTTAAAGACACAACAACATCTAATGCTATTTTTTTACAAGTGCATCACAAAATTTATGGTGATGAACCTATTGTCGCCAGCATAAAACATTATGTTGACTCTGCTTATTACTATATCTCTGGTGTTAATAACCATATTGGTAACTACATTAATAAAATTTATGATAAATACCAAGCTTTTACAGGCAACCATTCATTTGGATCTATATTTAATAAAGAATTAAGTAATGTAAAACAAATAAAACAATCTTTTTATTCAGCATTTACTCATTGGGCGAAAACCACAGGTGATAATCCTAAGCAATATCA
>CAXNCW010000089.1:0-4883 GCA_964200955.1 Legionellaceae bacterium | reverse complement strand
GGCGTTAAATTTATTTAAAAAAGTTGCAGAACATAATAATATTGAAGCTAAGTTATATTGTGCTGCTGCTTATTTATTTGGTTATGGTGTTAAAAAAAATCCTGATATAGCCAAGCGTTATTATATTGATGCGGCCAAACAAGGCGTGGCTTTAGCGCAGTATACTTTAGGGCAAGATTTTTTACAGGCACGTGGCGCACGTAATCATAAGTTAGGTGAATTGTGGCTAAGTAAAGCCGCTGCACAAGGATTGGTGATTACAGAATTTAATATTGCTGCATTATATAAAATGGACCAGCGTAATGCGGTATCTTTATGGTTAAGCAATAATCGTTATGATAATTTTATTGGCACTGATTATGCATTAAAATATATTGATAATGTTTGGCAAAATAAAGTTTTGTTGCAGGAGCATCATTATAATCAATCTCCAAAAATGCAGTTTATTACTAGAGATCAATTATATAAACCGCAATTTAATTTTATTGCTCCTAATGCCATTTCTATTAATGAATATTTTGATTTCTTAGCGTCACATACCGCTGATGAGACCCAACAAAATACTCAAATTAATCAAGCTGTGATTCCGCATTATTCATTGAATGCACAAATTCAGGCTTTAGAAAATCAGCATTCTTATATTTTGCGCGAGCGCAAATGGTACTCTGTGCTTGATAATGGTCAGATTTATCCAGAAAATTCAAATAATACTATCAGTGATTATTTGCAAATATTGCCTATAGATTGGCGTTTGCAATTAAATTATCAACAGGTTCTAACTTATTTATATCAACGCGCTATTCTTGGAGATGCTTCTGCGCAATTTGAATTAGGGCAATTATATCAATATGGGATTGCAGTTACACAAAATATACAGCAGGCAATTACTTATTATGAATTGGCTACTTTACAACAAGATGTCCGTGCTGAATATAATTTGGGGGTTTTATATTTGTCAAGACAACAGAATGTTGCTGATTATGAAAAAGGTATGAATTGGTTATTAGATGCAGCATTTAAGGGTGATTGTTATGCGCAATATGTTTTAGGTAATATTTATGAACATGGATTGCAAACATTGGATGCTTCGGTAATCATCAATGCTGATCATAACCAGGCCATGTCAATGTATTATTTAGCTGCAGCAAATCATTATGGACAGGCTCAATATCGTTTAGCTGATTATCTCGTTAAAGAAAATAATAATAATTTGAGTGTGATAGCACGACAAAATCGGATTAAATTAGTAAAAAAATTATATCAAGGGGCAGTAGATCAGGGTGTTGTTGAGGCAATTTTACCATTAGCATTTTATGAAGCCATGGATAGTGATCCAATGCAACAAAAACATGCTTTTAGTGTGGCTAAAGAGCAGGCTAAAAGCGGTAATGCTTATGCAGCCATTTTACTAGGTATGTTATTTGAGCGTGGTATTTCGGTGCCGATGGATTTACGTGAAGCTCTATATTGGTATAAGCAAGCATCTAATAATCCAATTAGTGATTTTATATTGGGAACATATTATTTAACTAATGATAATTATGATAAACAGGCCGGTAAATTGTTATTGCAACAAGCAGCTACTGCTAATTTTTCTTATGCTCATTATAATTTAGCGATTGTGCAATATAATAATAAACAAGAATTTTTATCTGAATTAGAAACAGCGCGGCAATTAGGTAATAGTACAGCGGGGCTATTACTAGCGGATTACTATTTGTTAGTCGCTGACAATACTGATAAAATTAACCAAGCACAGGTAATTTATCAAGATTTTGCTGATAGAGGTGATAAAGAGGCACAGTTGAAATTAGGTTTTTTATATGAGCAAGGTTTTACCGGTATTGTTGATTTAGTGCAAGCGAGTTCGTGGTATCGAACAGCAGCTGAGCAAGGACAACCAATTGCTCAATATTTATTAGGTTTAATGTATCAATTTGGTAAAGTTTATGGAGCTAAGCAGGTATTAGTTAATAATATGATTTATCCTGATTATGTTTTAGCTAAAAAATGGTATAGTTTAGCTAAAATATCTTATACGCCAGCTGCTGTAGCACTAGGATTTGTGTTGGAAACTGTCGATGATGATTATCTAGAAGCCATGCATAGTTACCAACTTGCGGCCAGTCGTGGTGATGCAATTGGTGAATATAATTTAGGTTTGATTTATGAATCTGGTAAAGCACAACCTGTTGATCTAGTTAAAGCTGCGGGATTATATCTACAAGCAGCGAAATCTGGTCATAAGAAAGCCAAAACAGCTTGGGAGCGTATTCAGCAGTATGGGCTCAATTCTTTATAGGGCACTGTCAGTAAATATTTAAGTTATTTCTTGACAGCGCCTAAGGTTATAAATTTGTATGTCTAAAGTATTATTTAATTTATCGCGTTGTGATATAAAATCTATATTTTCTTCAGTAAATTATGATCGTGGTCTGGTATATGTATCGCAACAGTGTGTTCATGATATCAAGATTACGAATTATTCTGATAAGAAATGTTTGATAACGGCTAATTTACATGATCATGTAGTTGAGATTCTCATTCAGGAAATGGCACGCCATATTCGTGTGCGTGGTAAATGTTCATGTGTAATTAACAGTCAAGAATGTGAGCATGTTGCAGCAGCGCTAATTACGTCTATGCAACAATTGCAAAATTTGATGACAGGCCAAAATAATGTCCCCATCATTATTGATGATCAAGTTAGTACAGTTGTTAATAATCATGAAATTCAATATTGGTCGCAACAATTACAATTAGCGACAGTGCCTGTAGCGGCATCATCGCAAACAGTAGTCACAATCGTGCAAAATCATGTGCAGCCAATTCCTTGTTTATATTTATTTCAAGCTGAGATTAAACCTAATTATCGCTATAGTAATGCGCAAGCAGATAATTTGAATGATGAACAATCAGTAATCAGATTAACTTTTGATTACAATGCCATGGTAGTTTCTTGGGATGACCATCAGCAAGTGTTATCTAAAACTCAAGGCAAGCAAATTATTCAGATGCAACGTAGTAAAGAATTGGAAGCTGCGGCCGTGAAGAGGCTCATGTTAACTAATGTGCGCTTAATAGGCGCCCAATACGAGTATTTTGTCGATAATAAAGATTATGCTAATTGTTTCGTGATTGATACTGAGCGTGTACAAAATCCGTGGACATTTAGTACTCAAATCATTCCACAATTACGAAGAGATGGTTGGCGTATCGAGTTTTCTGCAGATTATCCCTATCCAATTATTAATGAACCATTAAATAACTGGTATTCAACTATTGAGGAAGAAGAAAATGTAAATAATGATTGGTTTGGTTTAGAGCTTGGGATTACTGTACAAGGTGAAAAAATAAATTTATTACCAATATTACAGAATTTTTTAGCGCAACATCATCAATTAAAAAATTTTGATGAATTAGATGATCAATCAATATATGTCCAATTACCTAACAATAGTTATATAGCTTTACCAGCACAGAGAATTAAAAACATATTAAATATTTTAACAGAATTATATGATTCTAAAAGTTTGAACGAGAATAAACAATTAAAGCTTGCAAAATTACATGCTGCGCGTTTATTAGAATTAGAAAATGCACTGGGTGCGGTGCAATTGCGGTGGTTAGGTGGGGCTAAAATTCATGAGCTTGGACGTAAATTAGCTAATTTCAGTGGTATGCAAAATATCACACTACCACCTCAATTTTTAGGGGAGCTGCGTCATTATCAGCAAGAAGGATTAAATTGGCTACAATTCTTGCGTGAGTATGATTTTGGTGGTATTCTCGCTGATGATATGGGGTTGGGAAAAACTGTACAAGCTATTGCACATTTGATTGTAGAAAAAAGTAGTGGTCGCATGCATGCTCCATGTTTGATAATTGCACCAACAAGTTTGATGTTTAATTGGCAAATGGAAATTCAACGTTTTGCTCCAGATTTGAAGGTTTTATTATTACATGGTGCCGATCGTAAACATAAGTTCGCTAATATAGTTGACTATGATGTGTTGTTAACCACATATGCATTGGTTTTGCGTGATAAAAAATTTTTATTAGAACAAAATTTCTATGTATTGATCTTGGATGAAGCGCAGTATATTAAAAATTCTAAAAGTTTAGTTGCACAAATCATTTTACAGTTACGTGCACGGTATCGATTATGTTTAACCGGGACGCCGATGGAAAATCATTTGGGAGAGCTGTGGTCGTTATTTCACTTTATGATGCCAGGTTTATTAGGTGAAGAAAAATTTTTTACACGTGTGTTTCGTACTCCGATTGAAAAACATGATAATCATGAGCGACGTGAGCATTTAAATCAACGTATTGCGCCATTTTTATTACGGAGAATCAAAGATGTTGTGATACAAGAATTACCAGAGAAAATAGAAATTATTCGTCGTATTGAACTTGAGGGGGTGCAACGGGATTTATATGAAACTATACGGATGTCAATGCAATCCAGAATTAGTCGTGAAGTTGCGCAGTTAGGTTTGGCACGCAGTCAAATAGTAATTTTAGATGCGTTATTAAAATTGCGACAGGTGTGTTGTGATCCGCGTTTATTAAAAATTGATCCGATCAAAATGCAGCAGATTAAATCAGCTAAGCTTGACTTATTGTTAGAATTATTAGTTGAATTATTAGCCGAGGGTCGACGTATTTTGTTGTTTTCTCAATTTACTACAATGTTAAAGTTTATTGAAGATGAATTAATAATTCAAAATATTGCTTATGTTAAATTAACAGGACAAACTAAAAATCGATCGTTGCCAGTACAGCAATTTCAAGATAAACAGGTGCCATTGTTTTTAATTAGTTTAAAAGCTGGCGGCACCGGTTTATATTTAACTGCAGCAGATACTGTAATTCATTAT
>CAXNCW010000088.1:0-4898 GCA_964200955.1 Legionellaceae bacterium | reverse complement strand
TAGTGACAATAATATACTAATAGCTAGATAACTGATAAATCTCATATTTATTCTCCATTAAAAATATCAAAATTGTAAAATTAACATATATAACACTTAAAATCCAGAAGAAACAGCAAATTGAAACATGTTTTGCCTATCAAATGGTTGTAAATTCAGTGGTTTAGCCACACTAAATGCTAATGGTCCAAATGGTGACCGCCATTCTATACCCACACCAGCCGCATAACGTAATGGACCCGAATCACTACCACGCAACTCAATTGGCAAGCTTCTCGCAAATACATTACCCACATCAACAAACAATGAAGTACGCACCACTTCCCGACTAAATGGATAAGGCAAAATCATACCAACACTACCATTAATTAATAAATTACCACCTAACGCATTACCAGCATTATCTTTTGGTCCTAAAGAAAAACTGTCATAACCTCTAACTTGTCCTGGCTGCGCCATACCACCGGCAACATAATTTTCATAAAAAGGCAATCCTTGATTATCAAATTGATTACCATATGCAATGTTACCTAACAAATTAAAAATAAAATCATATACCAATGGTTGATACCAATGGGCTTGATAAGCGGCTTTATAATACGATAAAGAATTCGGAGTAACTGGCAATGCAATCACAAAATTTGTATGTTGATTAATTCCCTTGTTCGGATATGGCAATTGATCATAACTATTACGCCCCCAACCACCGCTGAGATGTACATGTTGAAAATGCTTGTCATATAAAGTCACAAAATTTTCTACTTGCAGCACTTTTCCTGGTTTGTTTATATTCAAATCTTGATATCCATACCCAAGTTGAACATTACTTTTTTCACCAAAAGGAATACTGTAATTAATATCACCACCAAAACGATTTAATGAATAACGACTAACATCAATTTTGTGTGGATCTTGTGTTTGATAATAAATATTTAAGCCACGCCCAATCCCAGTAGTTGTATACAAAGGATTATAATAATTAAAATTATAATCCTGTCCCCAATAACTTGCATTAAAACCTAAACCGACCGTTTTACCAGTACCCATAAAATTTTTCTGATTAATAGCAGCATTAAACGTCACACCATTAGAACCATAACCAGCTTGCGCTGTTGCTTCAGCTGAAGGCCCTTCTTCAAGATTAACATCCAAATCCACTTGATTATTGGCGCCTGGCACAGGTGTGGTTTTAATATTAATTTCTTTTAAATATTCCAAAAGTCTTAATTGTCGTTCTGATTCTTTAATATTATGCAATGATAATAATCCGCCTTCATTTTGACGAATAAAACCACGCAATACATAATCAGCGGTTTTGGTATTACCATGAAAATTAATATGACGTACATAAATATGACGTCCAGGCTCAACAACAAAAGTAATGAATACTGTTTTTTGTTGCTCATCAATGCGTGGTTCTGCATTAATTGCCGGGAATCCGTATCCTAAATCTCCCAAAGCCAAACCCAAAGCAGAGATACTATCAGTAACTTTTTTACGTGAAAAAACATCATCTTTTTTCACCTGGATTTGGGCATCAATCTTATTTTTAGATAAAATTGTTTTACCAACCACAGCATAACCAGCAAATTTATATTGTGCACTTTCATTGATATGAATATTAATATACACATCTTTTTTATCTGGAGATAACATCACCTGTGAAGACACAATATTAAACTTCAAATAACCACGATCAAAATAAAACGTGCGTAATGCTTCTAATGAGGCATCCATTTCAGTTTTAGAATACTGATCTTTTTTAGTAAAATAAGTTAATAAGCCACGTTTTGATAACGTAAATTGTGATAATAATTCATCATCAGAAAATGCATGATTGCCAATAAATTTAATATCTTTAATTCTAGAAACTCTGCCTTCAGAAATAATTATATGAATCGCTACACGATTCTCAGTTAATTCTGAAATTTTTGTAGCAATTGATGAATTATATTTACCGCGAGCATTATAAGCTTGTTTTAATTCTTTTTCTAAACGCTCAAGAGCTGAACTCTGAAACACGCGGCCCTTAATTAATCCCATTTCTTTTAATAGCTCTTGCAATTTATCGGTAGGAATGTCTTGGTTACCACTAATATCAATTGCACCAATAGTTGCGCGCTCAGTCACATTAACAATTAAAACATTACCTTGTTTTTCTAAAGATACCGATTGAAAAAACCCCGTATCATATAATGCTCTAATAATCTCAGCAGTAGCAGTTGGTTCTAAATCTTCACCAACCTGCACTGGTAAATAATTCAATACTGTCCCGACACTTACACGTTGTAAGCCATGCACTTTAATATCACTAACAACAAATGCATATACATTAACATTGAATATAATAATGCTCAAAATAATTACAATACCATTTAATAACCAGGATTTCACTAAAATTTTCATTACTAACTTTTACCTATTATTGCTCTTAATGGATGCCTAAACATAAATAAAACACCGGAGCAGCTGCAATAAGACTATCCAATCTATCTAAAACACCTCCATGTCCTGGCAACAAATTTCCTGTATCTTTAATATTCACACGCCTTTTTAACATACTAATAAATAAATCTCCAATTACAGATATAAAATAAATTACTTCTGCCATTAATAACCATGACCCTAAAGTAGTATATTGAAAATAAATATATCCTAAAGCAGCAATGATCATAATCAATATATTGCCGCCGATAATACCTTCGATAGTTTTACCAGGGCTGATTGCAGAAATTAATTTATGTTTACCGCATAATTTGCCTGCAATATAAGCACCAATATCAGCCGACCATACTAATAACAATAAATAGACCAATAATGATCGATCAATTATTGCAATATGCATCATACTTTGAAAAAACGACAATAATAATATAAAAGCACAATTTAATACAACTACTGGCTTACCCCAAAATGGTTGAGATCGTGGATACATAAAAATTGCAACTATAATTACACTCCATAGCAAAAGACTACAAAATATTAATTGATAGACAATATAATAACTTAATAACAATAATATGACTAAAATACCCATAAAAAAATAATGCATGGCCATATCTGTAATTGGAATTAATTGCTGCCATTCATAAGCACAGCCAATTACCATTAATCCACACACACTATTTAGGCACCAATTATTAGCAAAATATATAAATAGAAATACTACTGGTATTAAAATCAATGAGGTCATTAAGCGTTGCTTAAACATAATTTTATTCTTTTATTTGTTGTGAAGTACGCCCGTAGCGTCGTTCTCGTTGACTGAAACTAATTAATGCTTTTGTAAACTCTTCTTGCTTAAAGTCAGGCCAATAAACCGATGTAAAATATAATTCTGTATATGCTAACTGCCATAAAAAAAAATTACTAATACGCCATTCACCACTAGTTCTAATAAATAAATCCGGTTCTGGTAAATTATTAATAGTTAAATATTGAGAAAAATTATTTTCATTGATAGAATCCAGAGGAATTTTTTTATCTAATACATCATTGATGATACAACGTACCGCATTTAAAATATCATCACGTCCACTATAATTTAAAGCTAAATTTAAAATTAATGCATTATTATGCACTGTTAGCAACTCTGCACGAGCCATTTGTTCACAAATAGCTGATGACAACCTCGATCTGTCACCGATAAATTGCAAACAAATTCTATTTTCATGTAAAGATTGCAATTCTTTTTGCAACACTTCAATAAATAATTGCATAAGAAATTCAACTTCTTGCTCAGGACGTAACCAATTTTCGCTACTAAACGCAAATAAACTTAAAATAGGGATTCTAGATTCTATGCAACACTGAATTACTGTTTTAACCGTATTAATGCCGGCCTTATGACCTTCAATTCGCATCAAGCCGCGGGACTCAGCCCAACGACCATTACCATCCATTACTATTGCAATATGTTGAGGATTATTCAAACTATTTATTCCAAAAATAAATAATATATCAGTCTTATTTAGAGCTCGGTTTTGTCAATGGGACTGATTCTGTATCCAAATGATATTTTACCTTGTATTTTTCTAACAAGCCCAAATCCATCTTAGTATCTATCAATACAACCACAAGATTAAGGCCGTTCTCTGAATCCCATGTCTTTAAAACATCATTACAAAAATCTTTTAGATTACCAGCTAAAGAAGTATCCCAAACATCTTTATTGTTTGTAAATAAATTATTAAAATATGCCATTGGATATTTTTGTGGTCCATTAATTGAATCTTTTAATAATTCTTCTCGTGATTTATATTTTTTTTCATATACTGCAAACATTTTCATTTCCTTATATAGTTTATTAACAATAAAAGATCCTGGCGATGACCTACTTTTGCATGGGGAGACCCCAAACTATCATTGGCGCGCGAGAGTTTCACTACTGAGTTCGGTAAGGGATCAGGTGGTTCCAAACTGCTATGGTCGCCAGGAAAGACAGTATTATATAGTATTTTCAAAAAAATACTAGTAAAAATAAACTGAGTAGATATGGCCAAGACATTCAGCCAATTAGTACGAGTTAGCTCCACACATTACTGTGCTTCCACACCTCGCCTATCCACGTTGTAGTCTCCAACGGGCTTCAAGGGAGAACTCATCTCAAGGTAGGCTTCCCGCTTAGATGCTTTCAGCGGTTATCCCTTCCAAACTTAGCTACCCGGCAATGCCACTGGCGTGACAACCGGAACACCAGAGGTTTGTCCACTTCGGTCCTCTCGTACTAGAAGCAGCTCCTTTCAATTCTCCTACGCCCACGGCAGATAGGGACCGAACTGTCTCACGACGTTCTAAACCCAGCTCGCGTACCACTTTAAATGGCGAACAGCCATACCCTTGGGACCTGCTTCAGCCCCAGGATGTGATGAGCCGACATCGAGGTGCCAAACACCGCC
>CAXNCW010000087.1:0-4927 GCA_964200955.1 Legionellaceae bacterium | reverse complement strand
ATTAAAAGCGATTGGTACTTCTGCAGCTGAGTTGCGTAAAACTTTAGGGTGTTCTGTCAATGCCTTAAAAGCTGCAGGTTTTTCAGCATCAGAGTTGAAAGATGCCGGATTTACTGCAGCAGATTTAAAAGCCTCAGGATTTAATGTTTCGGATTTAAAAGCGGCAGGATTTTCTGCAAAAGAATTAAAAGACGCAGGGTTTATCGCTAGTGATTTAAGAAAAGCTGGCTTTACTTTGGGTCAACTGCATGATGCGGGTTTTACTGCAAAAGAATTAAAAGGCGCCGGTTATAGTTTAGCGCAATTAAAAACGGCTGGATTTGATGCTAAATTTTTAAAAGATGCGGGATTTTCCGTAAATCAATTGCATGCTGCAGGATTTAATGCCCGTGATTTAAAACATGCCGATGTTGATTTGAGCACATTGCAGGCAGCAGGTTTTAATGATAAAGATTTAAAAGCCGCAGGTTTTGATGACATCGAATTACAAGCAACACATGCTAAAAATAGTGGTAAATCTGAAAATCAATTATTGGGTAATACTGTGGCTAATGATGTGTTAGACAATACTAATGATTCGATGTTACCGAGTATAGGTGAGGTACATAGCGCGTTTAATCAAGCTATGCCGAGTATTGGAGGCTTTAATAAAAATCAAGCTTCTTTGGAAGCAGATAATAGTGCGCGTTTGCAAAAAATTTTAGATCAGCAAAAAGCGCAGTTAGCCGATCAACGTTTTCAACAGCAAATTCAACAACGTAGCTCGGAGATGTTAAGTGCTGCTAATCAAGCGTTACAATCTTGGAAACAAGTTAATAATCAAGCTTATGTTGGCGGTACACTAGTAGATGAGAAAGCTAAAACAGGAGCCGGTGATAATCCAAATAATGTGTCACCGGTTAATGGTAGTAATGACGCAGGTTCAGCCGTTTCCTTTCTTAAGACTGGTGATATTATTTTCGCGGTGCTTGATACCTCAGTTAATAGTGATGAACCAAGTCCTATATTAGCTACAGTAGTCACGGGAAGATTTAAAGGTGCCAAATTAATTGGTAGTTTTACGTTACCGAATAATGCGGACAAAATGGTGATTAGTTTTAATACCATGTCTGTTCCGGGAGCCGCGAAATCTACAGCGATTAATGCTTATGCAATTGATGCAAATACCGCGCGCACAGCTTTGTCAGGAGATACCAATCATCATTATTTATTACGTTATGGATCTTTGTTTGCGGCTTCATTTTTAGAGGGTTTTGGTAATGCATTTCAATCAGCTAATACCTCTGTTACTATTGGTGGTACTGGTGGTGGTAATGATATTACGGTAGTTAATGGTGTTGGACGTTCGGCTTTAGAAAATGCAGTAATTGGTTTAGCGACTTTAGGTAAAAGTTGGGGGCAAGTGGCGCAGCAACAATTTAGTCGACCAACTACTGTTGAAGTTTATGCAGGTACGCCTATGGGAATTTTATTTACACAGGATTTGACTTCTCTATAATTTAATTAGCAGGTAAGATATGGCTGACATGGATAAAGATGATTATGAATTTGTTGATGTAGATGGAGTTGATAGTGAATCTCGTGGTGATCTGCCTGATGCAGTAACTGCTACAACCAAATCATCTCTTAAAGAGATAACTAATAATATTTTGATTGCTGCTGGTGCAATTGTAGTAATATTCATAGTTTATAAATGTATCGTAGCAATTTTTTTTCATAAGTCCAATATCACATCGTCTGCTGTGATGACGGTTGCACCACGTCCATTAATGCCGGTGATTGTAGAGCCGCAAATTGGCTTAGATACATTGCAAGCAGCTAAAGCTGATATTCAAACTAAATTAAATTCTTTGGAAAGTACGCTGGAATCTAATGCCAGCGATATTAGTAATGTTAATAGCCAAATAGAAACTATTAATGGTAATATTAACGAATTAACCACTAAGATTGATGGATTAAATCAGAATGTAAGTATTTTAATGACTAAAATCGCACAACAATCTAGTCAAATTATTAATTTAACTGCTCATAAACAAGCTGCTCATAAAGTTTATCGACGTCAGGCGCGCCAGGTACTGCCGATTTATTATATTCAAGCATTGATCCCTGGTCGTGCCTGGTTGCTGTCTAATAACGGTATTACGATTACCGTAAGAGAGGGTAGTCGCATTCCGGGATATGGTGTAGTAAAATTAATTGATCCAAGTCAGGGTCGGGTTTTAACTGGGTCAGGGCGTATTATTGGCTTAAGTAAACAAGATGCTTGAGGTATAAAATATGGCAGGAGATTCAAGCTCAGTTGTTGATTGGGCTACTAGTGTTAATGGTATTAATATTTTAAATAATATTGCTAGTAGTTTATTACCAGTGCAACGTTTAATATCAGGTGCATGCTATGTGATTGGCGTGATTTTTGCATTGAAAGCGTTATATACATTAAAAGCTTATGGTGAGCAAAGAACGATGATGTCTAGTAGTCATAATATTAAAGAGCCATTAATGTATTTAGCTATCGCAGGCTGTATGATCTATTTCCCCTCAGGAGTATCGGCGATATTATCTACGTTATTTGGCAATGATAATATTTTACAGTATTCTTCAGTATCAGGTAGTGGTACATTAGTTGATCTGTTGTTTGGATCCGGTGCTGGTAGACCCATTGTAATTATTATTCAAACAATTGGTGTAATTGCCTTTGTGCGTGGTTGGATGCAAATTGCTCGTTCATCATCTTCTAGTGGTCATCAACCAGGGGGTACTGGTAAGGGCTTAGCTCATATAGTTGGTGGGGTGTTAGCGATTAATATTGTCGCAACATTGAATGTGATAAATAATACTATTTATGGTACTTAAAGGAGAATGATTCATGAAAAAAATATTGTGGTTGAAAAAATATGCTTTTGTATTGGCGGTAATAGGTGTATTGGGCTTGGTGGCTAGTGATGTTTTTGCAGCAGTATCTACTATAGGTACTATAGCCTCGAATGTCACTTCAACTTTTCAAGGTGTTACGAGATTGATTACTGCTGTTTCATATGTGACGGGAATAGGTTTTGCTTTGGGTGCTATTACAAAATTTAAACAGCATAAAGATAATCCGGCACAAATTCCTATTGCCACGCCTATTACTTTAGTTGGTGTCTCGGCATCATTGCTATTTTTCCCCTCGGTTCTGAGTGTGACTGGTGGTACGTTGTTTTCTGGTTCTGCTATCAATGCTGGTCCTTCAGGGATTATATTTAAATCATAATGCGGAATGCTCATGACTGTAAATTATCAAAATAGTTATGTTAGTAAATATCAATTAGATCTTCAGGCGGTTCCCGGTGCCTGGAGATTGTATTCTGCGCGTAAAGCTGATATCAAATTTAAAACTTATACTGCAAAAATATTACAGCGGGATAATTATACCTGTCAATTCTGTGGATTTAAGGCAAAATTATTCCAAGATGTTGTGAATTTAGATAATAATTATAAAAATAATAAATCAGCTAATTTAGTAACTTCTTGTTGTTTTTGTGCGCAATGTTTTTTTTTAGAATCTGTTGGGGTTGGTGGTTATGGCGGCGGTACATTAATTTTGTTACCAGAATTGTCACAAGCTGATGTCAATAGTTTGTGTCATGTATTGTTTTGCGCCATAACTAATGATACTGGTTATAAAATTAGTGCTCAAGAAATTTATCGTAGTTTAAAATCACGATCGCAGTTAATTGAAGGTAAATATGGCGAAGGTACTAGTGATCCTGCGATTTTTGGTCAATTGGTTATTGATTCTGAGAGTACAGATAGTGTTTTAATGAACAAGATTTTTGTTGACATAAGATTACTGCCATCGCGGGCGCAATTTCGTAAACAAATTGAGAATTGGGCATCCGATGCATTAATAGATATGATTGGTATGAATAAAATTATTACCAAATAACGTTAGGACTTGTTATGGCCAAATTGGCAGAATCTTTTTTTGAAGGTATAGATACTTTTCTTGCTTGGTTAAGTACGTCTTTAAAACAGACTACAGAATCTTATTGTGAATTAGAAACCGCAGATAGCCCAACCGTATTAGTTAACCATGATGGATCTTTATTATCGTTAATTAAAATTGATGGTGTGTCTTCGTTGATTGGTCAAGATGAATTTGAATATTTGGTTACTGGTTTGACTAACGCTTTGCAAGCGGCAATGGGGCGTCCTGGTCATGCGGTGCAAGTTTTTTTTAGTCATGATAAGCAAAATATTAGTAAAGTTATTGAAAATATCTATGCACCGTCAGCCGCTACTGCGCATAATATTGAGTTAAATTTGCATGATTTATTTCAAGAACGTATTGAATATTTATCATTATATTGTGCTGAAGAAAAATTATATTTTGTTTTATATACTCGTCCAAGCAATCTGCCAGCCGATCAATTGAAATTAGCTATAAAAAATAAAATTCACATGGTACGTGAGAATAAATTACCAGCATTTAAGAATTCTCAAACGGTTTTTGCGGCCTTAACAGAAATTCGTGATGTTCATGAAGCATTTGTGCGCTCATTGTTAAATGATTTAGAGGCACTCAATATTTATGCAAAATTGGTAGAAGTGCACAACGCAGTGCATGCCATTAGGATGACTGCTGATCCCGATTTTACTGCTGAAGATTGGCAGGCATCATTACCGGGAGATAAGATTTATCCGCGTGAGTTAAATAATTTTGACGGCGATATTTCTGATATTTTTTGGCCGTCATTAGCTAAACAGATTATTCCTCGAGATGCGATGAATTTAGATTTGCGCACAGTACAAGTTGGTAATAAAATTTATTCTTCGGTTTTTGTTGACTTATTTCCTAAAGACATCAGACCATTTGTGTTATTATTTACACGCATTTTGCCATCACAAATTCCTTGGCGTTTGTCTTTTTTTATTGAAAGTGAAGGGT
>CAXNCW010000086.1:0-4938 GCA_964200955.1 Legionellaceae bacterium | reverse complement strand
GCGAAAAATATGGGTAAAACACGCATAATTGCCGAAACCGGTGCTGGGCAACATGGAGTTGCCACTGCAGCCGCCTGCGCACATTTAGGCTTAACTTGCATTGTTTACATGGGCAGCAAAGATATGCAGCGTCAAGCACCAAATGTATTACGCATGCAATTAATGGGTGCAACCATTATGCCGGTAGACACTGGTACTGCGACATTAAAAGACGCCGTCAATGCCGCATTACGTGATTGGTCTGAAAATTTTCAAAATACCCATTATTGCTTGGGATCAGCTCTGGGGCCGCATCCATATCCTGAAATTGTTGCAACACTACAATCTATAATTGGTACAGAATGCCGTCAACAATGCCAACAACAGTTTCATAAACAACCCGATATTCTGATTGCTTGTGTCGGTGGCGGCTCCAATGCAATTGGCTTATTTACAGAATTTTTAAATGATATAAACGTCCAAATGATAGGTGTTGAAGCTTTCGGTCATGGGAAAAAACTTGGCGAACATGCAGCAAGATTTTATAATGCTAGCTGTGGCGTCTTACATGGATGTTATACTTATGTATTACAAGATACAGAAGGCCAAATTGCACCAACAGCTTCAATCTCAGCAGGATTGGATTACCCAGCTGTAGGACCACAACACGCGCAATTGTTTAAAAATCAAAGAGTAACATATGTTGCAGTGACTGATACCGAGGCTTTAAGTGCTTTAAAATTATTAGCTAAAACCGAAGGCATTATTTGTGCATTAGAATCAGCACACGCATTAGCATATCTAATAAAAATTGCTCCAAAATTAGATGCAGATAAACATGTAATCGTTAATTTATCTGGACGCGGCGATAAAGATTTACCACAACTTATGCAAGATGGATTAATTTAAAATGACAACAACACGTATACAACAATTATTTGTTAACAGTAAAGCTTTTGTCGCTTACTTAACTGCAGGTGATGGTGGCATCAAATTTACTTTAGATGCTGCATTAGCATTAATCGATGGTGGGATCAATATGTTAGAAATTGGTATTCCATTTTCCGATCCAATTGCTGATGGGCCGATTATTCAACGAGCCTCAGCCCGTGCTTTAAATGCGGGCACAAAATTAAAAGATATCTTATGGTTAATTCACCAAATTAGAAAACATAGCGATATCCCTCTAATTTTATTTAGTTATTATAATCCTATATTATCATCTCTTAATACTGATTTTCTGCAAAAAGCTAAAATTGCAGGTGTTGATGGCTTATTAATCGTTGATTGTCCTCTAGAAGAATCACAATTCATTCGTCAACAATGTAATCAACATAATCTAGATATAATCTATATTATAACCACAAATACAGCAATTAATCGTATTCAACTAATTAATAATTATGCACAAGGATGTTTATATTATGCTTGTCGTAAGGGTACTACCGGGGTTCATAATCAATTACCATTAAATCTACGAGAAAAAATACAAGTAATTAAATCTATAGTAAATTTACCGGTAATTGTTGGTTTTGGTATCACCAATAAAAACATGGTCAGTGAAATTTTGCAATATTCCGATGGGGTGGTCATTGGATCACGCTTGATTCAAGAGCTAGAAAACGGAATAAGTTTATCAGCATTATCAAAATTAGTGCAAAGTATTTATAGTGCTAAATAAGGAAAATTAATATGAATCAAATTGGTTGGAATAAATTTATAAAATTATGCTTGCAAGCTAATAATGAAGCCATACTTTCTACAATATTAGAACTTTTATTAACTCCAGAAGAAAAATCTAGTATAGCAATGCGTTATTTAATTATCATCGAATTAATCAAACAAAATAAAACTCAACGCACAATAGCAAAAGATTTACAAGTAAGCATTGCTAAAATTACGCGCGGATCTAACGAACTCAAAAGAACATCTCCTGAATTATTAGATTTTTTTAATAACAATATTTCTGATTAACAAAATATTTATTATTAATTAATTTTTACAGCAGCAATAAATTTATGTACACTTCTTTCGCATTGATTCAATACTCTCGATGAATTAGTTTTCGGTAAGTTAAAAAAAGTATTAAGAAAACTATGCCTTTCATCTTTTTTGACAACATGCCATATTACCGGAACTACAATAGACATCGATAAAAGCACGCCGATTAATTTTCTCATAAATCCATGCAAACCCTTCCAAGCATCATCATTATGCCAACCACGATGTGTTTCAAATGCTGTTTTTACTTCTAAAGTAAACAACTCATCACAATATTTTTGTAAAATATCAATATACTGCGGTCTTATATTCTCATGGATATCTTTATGAGATTCTATAAATTCCATAACATTAGATAATTTCTCAAAAAGTTCATTTGCCTTTTGATAAAGATCATATTGCTTAGGATTCTTTTTGCTTTTAAGATGTAGATTGTGACATGTTTTTGTTAACTCATCAAAAGATGTTTTTAAAATAGCAATATCATTTTCATTAAAAGATGTTTTTAAAATAACAATATCATTTTCATTAAAAAATTCTTTCCCGAGTTTCTTACTATTATATTTCATATTACTTACGTCAAATTATGCTATAAGTTGTTTCATATTGCTCATAATATCACCTTTTATTAATTATAAATTTAAAAATCATCACTACCATTATCTAATACAATCCGTGTGTTTTTACCATAAATCACCAAAATATGTTGTTTGGCTTTTAATGTTACAGCCTCCGACTGCACTACAGAAATAATACGACCATTATTTAATCTAATTACATACTCATAACCATGAGAACGTAATAAACTATTATCAACAAAAGCAGCATTATCATCTTTTTTTACTTCAGTACTATGTAAACGCACAGGACGCACTGATAATATTATACCAGGACTAACTTTTTTGATTTTACCCACTTCAGAAGTATCATAATCTCCAGGTACTTCTTTGCTACAATTTGATAAAAACATCGTAATCAATACGATCAATAATAACTTCTTGTGCATTATGCACTCTCCTATGTTATTTTCCAATACAAAAATTAGAAAAAATTTCACTTAATAAATCATCAGTGGTAAATTCACCAACAATTTTAGATAAGGAATTATGAGCATAGCGCAAATCTTCTGCTAATAATTCTCCAGCCAAAAAATTCTCTAATTGTCGTTTACCATCAGACAAAAAAATATAAGCATCATTTAATGCTTGCAAATGTCTTCTGCGTGCTAAATATAAACCTTCTTCAGATTGATAGCCAACAGTTTTTTTAATTATTTTTTTTAATGCATCAATACCAGAACCAAACTGAGCTGATAAATAAATAATTGTATCGGTATTATTATAATTATTTTTAATCAAATCAATTTTATTGATAACTTTAATTACAGGAATATTTCTTGGTAATTTTTGATTAAGATCGGTAATATACTCACTTTGATCGGTTACTTGATTAATATCAACCATTAATAAAATTAAATCAGCATGAGAAATTTCTTGCCAAGATCTTTTCATGCCTTCAAGTTCAATTACATCTTGACTAACTCTTATCCCGGCCGTATCGATTAAATTAATCGGTAAATCATCTAATAAAAGCTGTTCACGAATCACATCACGAGTAGTGCCGGCAATATCAGTAACAATAGCAACATCACGACCAGATAAACAATTAATTAATGTTGATTTACCGGCATTAGGTAATCCAATAATTACTATTGATAACCCTTCACGCAATAATACTCCTTGCTGTGTTTGTTTATTGATAATTGTCATGTCATTAATTATATCATCAAGCATAGACATGATTTTACCATCAGAAAAAAAATTTATTTCTTCCTCAGGAAAATCAATTGCTGACTCAACATACATACGTAAATACACTATTTTGTCATGTAACATATTGATTTTTTTAGAAAATTCTCCTCTAAATGATTTTATCGCCATCCGTGCAGCAGTGCGTGAATTACTATGAATTAAATCAGCAATTGCTTCAGCTTGAGTTAAATCAATTTTATTATTAAGAAAAGCACGTTCAGAAAATTCTCCAGGATTTGCAATCCTGGCACCTAATTTTACACATACTTGTACCAGATTATCTAATATAATTGGCGAACCATGGCCTTGAAATTCAATAACATCTTCACCAGTGAAAGAATGCGGTGCTTGAAAATAAAGAATAATTCCGATATCAATAATAATATTATCATCATAAAAATTTACATAATTCACTAGACGTGATTTTAATTGTTTTATATGAGTAATCTCAAGCGCTATATTATAAGCCAATAACCCAGATAAGCGTACTATGCCAATACCTCCATAACCAGGAGGGGTGGAAATAGCAACAATTGTTTCTTGCGGATAACTCATTCAATTATATTACATTAATTAATAATTTTTATATTATCTTTTTTAAAATTATTTTTTTTAATTATCTTAGGTTTATTACTATGCTGATGCGTAATATACCATTGTTGTAAAATCGACAAAGTATTATTAACAATCCAATACAACACTAATCCAGATGGAAAATTCCAAAACAAAGCCGTAAACAAAACCGGTAAAAACATCATGACCTTAGCCTGCATTGGATCTGGTGGCGTAGGGTTTAAACGTTGTTGAATTAACATAGTAATACCCATAATAACAGGTAACACGTGGAATGGATCCATTGCTGATAAATCATTAATCCAAAAAATAAATGACGATTGTCTTAAAGCCACGCTCTCGAGTAACACCCAATATAAAGCAATAAATACTGGTATTTGTATAACAATTGGCAAACAGCCACCAAGTGGCTTAATTTTTTCTTGACGATAAAGTTCCATAGTAGCTTGACTTAATCGCACTTTATCATCGCCAAAACGTTCACGCAATGATTGTAATTTTGGTTGTAAATTACGCATACCAGCCATAGATCGATAACTAGTAGCCGATAAATGATAAAAAGCTAATTTAATTA
>CAXNCW010000085.1:0-4983 GCA_964200955.1 Legionellaceae bacterium | reverse complement strand
TCTTGGATATTAATTGGCACCATTAAACCACCAGCACCTTCAATAATGACATAATCCAAATTTTGAAAATCTTCATTACAACAAAAATCAACTAGACTCTGTAAAGTAATTTCTTGATTAACCTTTTGAGCTGCAATATGAGGCGCTATTGGTGGTAAAAATTGCCATAATCCCACTGTTACTGGCATATAATTATATAATTTAATTAATTCAATATCACTATTGATTATTCCACCATGTTGCATACTGCAGCCACTAGCAATCGGTTTTAATCCAATGGCTTTTTTATTACAACTTGCCATATATTGTAATAATTGGCATACAGTATACGTTTTACCACAATTAGTATCAGTACCGGTTACAAAAATATATTTCATTGAATGAAACCTCGTAATATTGTAATAAAATCCATGGTTAAAAAAGGCATATGTGCGGCATTATTAATGATGTTGTATTGCCATGAAGGATAAATTTCATGCATAGCCGTCATAGTTTTATATGTTATTATTTTATCTCTTTTTCCAAAAATACAGCATATAGGTTTTTTGTGATACCTTTCGTATTGTATTAATAAAGATCTCAAATCCCATGTTGATAAAATTTGTAAGCCATCAGCTAAAGCTGCATAATTCATATTGTTCATCTCTATTGATTCACTGCGATCTAATTGTAATTTAATAAAATCTAAAATTGTTTGTTGCGGTTGCTTGTGAAAAGATTGAATAAAATTATTCATTATTGGTCGCGAAATTCCTGGCCATTGCACATTAGCTATAAAACATGGTGATGTTGCGACCAATAATAGATGCGAAATGTGCTCATGTGCAGCTAAAAGTAATCTTAAAGCATATAAACCACCAAGAGACCAACCAAGAACAGCAAATTTTTTTGGTAATAATTTTAATAATTGTTGATTAAACTCTTGCCATGACATATGGACAGTTTGTCCAAATCCAGGCAAATCCACTAAATAACAAGTGTAAAAATCATTCAATTGTGGCAATAATACAAACCAAATGCGATGATCAAATCCCCACCCATGAAAAAATATTAACGGATAACCATGCCCACTTTTATGCATAAAAATCAATTTACGCATAAAATTGCTGTAGTTTATTAAACAATAAATCAATATCAGATTGTGTATGACGACAATTTAATACTATACGCAATCCGGTGTTTTTCAATGTGACTGTTGGTTGTCTTATAGCATAACAAATAATATTATGTGACAATAAATATTGTGATAATTGCCGGGCTTTATATGGGCAACCTAATTGCAATTGCTGAATGGGTGAAATAGAATCACGCCAAACATAAGAATATTGTGAACAACATTCACGAAAATAAGTAATTAAATCTTGTAAATATACTCTTTGATCATCAGCATCATATGCTAATTGTACGGCTGTTAAGATTCCATATGCAACTGCAGGACTCATTGCCGTTGAATAAATATAACCACGAGCATGTTGCAATAACGCATTTAACCAATTTTTATTACCAATAACTATAGCTCCTTGTGCACCTAAAGCTTTGCCAAAAGAAATGATTCTCAATGGAATCAGATCTTGTGTTAATCTAAACAATTCCACAGTACCCAATCCATGCTTACCAATAATACCAAAAGAATGTGATTCATCGACAATACATGGCATCTGCAGCTCTTGACACAGAATCGCTATTTGATCCAATGCCGCAATACTACCACTCATACTAAAAATACCCTCTGTCAACACTACTAAATTCTGTTGCGGAGCTAACGAGTGAGATATATTTGCTAAATTTTGAATATTATTATGTAAATAACGTTTATATTGAGCATTAACTAATTTAATACCATCATAAATTGATGCATGAATATATTTATCAATTAATAAATAAGCACTTAATGATTGTAATAATGCGACAATTGCAAGATTAGCTGCGTAACCAGAAGTAAATAACATTCCGGCATCAGCATTTAATTGTTGCGCAAAAAATTGTTCTAATTCTTGATGTGCTGCATGATAGCCACAGATAACTGGCGATCCAGAACTACCACAAGGATATAAAGCATAACCGCGTTGATAAGCTTTATGTAATTTTTTATTATCAGTTAAAGCTAAATAATCATTCCTACTGAAATTTAACATATTAGCAGTAACTATTTTATCACGATATAATCCTGAGCTACGTAATTTTTCTAGTTGTACTTTAATTAATCGATCAAGAAGAAACATTAATTCCTAATTTATTAAATAATCGCTGATCTTGCATATGATCAGGATTGTCTTCAGTTAATAATTTATCACCAATAAAAACAGAATTCGCTCCGGCAAAAAAACACAAAGCTTGTAATTCATCACTCATTGCGGTACGACCGGCCGTTAACCGCACCACACTATGCGGTAATAAAATACGCGCAGTAGCGATAGTACGAATAATTTCAAAATTATCTACTGGTTCTGCTGCAGCGAGTGGTGTACCTGCAACTGGAATTAAACGATTAATCGGCACACTAGTAGGTTGTGGTTGCATATTAGCCAATGTCAATAAAAATTCGATACGATCTGCTTGCGTTTCACCTAAGCCCAAAATTCCGCCACAACAAACATTAATTCCAGCAGCGCTCACATTATTTAAGGTATCTAAACGATCACTAAATTTACGGGTAGTCACTACTTTTTCATAATATGACGGTGAAGTGTCAATATTATGATTATAATAATCTAAACCAGCTTCTTTTAAAACTTGTGCCTGTACTGCAGTCAACATACCAAGAGTCATACAAGTTTCTAAACCTAAATCTTTAACAGCAGCAATCATTGCTTGTAATTGCGGTAAATTTTTATCTGGTGGTGATCGCCAACCGGCACCCATACAAAATCTTTGTGCACCAGCAGCTTTGGCTGCACGCGCTTTAGTAATTACTTGTTCTAATGATAATAAATTTTCTTTTTCTAGATGCGTATCATAATGACCACTTTGAGAACAATAACCACAATCCTCAGGGCAAGCACCAGTTTTAATACTCAACAATGTTGCTGTGTGCACTGTATTAGGTTCATGATGTGCACGATGCACACAATGAGCTGCATGTAGTAATTCATTAAATGGCTGAATATAGATAGCAGTTATAGCCGCTACTGTCCAAATTTTATTATCTGTATTAGCGAATTGATTCATTATTTTTTTACACTAGTAAATTTCTTTAGTCATGATAAAATTATCATAATTATTGTCAACTTGAATTTATAGGAAAACATAAAATTAATCAATCAATTATTACACAAGATTTACAACATATTTGGCATCCATGTACACAAATGAAAGATTTTCTGAAAAATCCACCATTAATAGTCCATAAAGCCAAAGGAGCCTATTTATATACTGATCAAGGCGAAATTATCGATGGAATTTCTAGCTGGTGGTGTAAATCATTAGGTCATGCACATCCAAAGATTATTCATGCATTACGACAACAATTAAATAAATTTGAACATGTTATTACTGCAAATACAACTTTTGAGTCTTTAGCACAATTAGGACAAGAATTAAGTGAGATAAGTAACAATCAACATGTATTGTTTGCGAGCGATGGTGCAAGTGCTGTAGAAATTGCAATGAAATTAACTTTGCATGCAAAAAAGATTCAAGGACAACCACAGCGTCATGAATTTATTGCCTTAAATAATGGCTACCATGGCGAAACATTAGGTGCCTTAAGCTTAAGTTCAGTAAACTTATACAAAGAACCATATAATAATATTGGTTGTAAATGTCATATAATCAATATCCCTTATGTAAATGGCTACAATGCACCATTACAAGACAATACAAAAGATCTATGGACAATAATTTTAAAACAATTAGAGCCAATTAAAGAACAATGCTGCGCCATGATTTTTGAACCATTAATACAAGGCGCTGGTGGTATGCAATTTTATTCTGCAGAGTTACTCACAAAATTAGGGCAATGGGCACAAAATAATAATATCTATTTAATTGCTGATGAAATCATGACTGGTATCGGACGCACTGGCAAATGGTTAGCATCTCAATATACTGAGCTCCAACCAGAATTAATTTGCATCTCTAAAGGTCTGACGGCAGGATGTTTACCAATGAGTTGCGTTATGATTGCAGAGCAATTATTTGAGGTTTTTTATAATGATTATGAAACTGGTGCATCATTTTTACATTCTCACACTTATAGTGGTAATGCTCTCGCTGTGAGCGCGGCCTTAGCAACACTTGATGTGATAAAAACAGAGAATTTGTTAAAAAATACTATAGATATTGGTAAAAACATGTATGACCATTTTATGGAAATCGCAAAAATAACTAATAAATTAATTAATGTCCGTTCATTAGGCGCGATAGTCGCGGCTGATTTTATTAATTGGTCAGGAAAACGTCTTGGCTATAATTTTCAACAATTAGCTTTAAAAAATGGAGCATTATTACGCCCTATTGGCAATACACTGTATTGGCTACCACCATTAAATAGCGACAAACTAATGCTTGATAAATTAGCTGAAATAACATTAAAATCAATAAATACATTATATAAACTAACAACATGAAGCAATATGTTTTAATATTAATTATTATGATTTATATTCCAATAAGCTTCGCTACAAATGATTATTGGCATTGTACTACTTTTGATAATCAATATCATGAATGGATAGCAGACAATTACGATCAATTAATTGCTATTAATCAATCTTTTGATGCATGCAAACATTCAAGTAACGTACCAAAAACTTGTCAAACCTCAAAAAATAATTGCGAGCAATTTATTAACAACAAAAACACAAAACCGATGTGGGTATGTCCGGCATTTGATCAAAGCGGGAATCGCTGGTTAAGCAACACCTATACTATACGTGAAGATGCGGCCATAGCTGCTAATGATTACTGTAAACAAAAAAGTTTAAAACCCCATAGCTGTTATGTAAATTTAATCACATGTAATAATATTAATAAGAAATAAGA
>CAXNCW010000084.1:0-4995 GCA_964200955.1 Legionellaceae bacterium | reverse complement strand
CGTGCCAATTTTTCGAGTCCGTTTTTCGAACAGAAATTATATTACTGAAAAGTAAACGACTACATTGAGGTAACTCGTACAAAACATATTATATAAAGTTTGTATTTACATTCATAGAGGGCGGCTAATTGCTAGCCATGATTGTTTTTTGTAACGAAAAATCCAAACTCTTGAATCATCTCTGACGCGTAGAAATAAATTACCGCCATCGGCATGAAAGCCATTGGGCTTGGTTGTCACATCCCGTGCATATAAAATTTTGATCTTAGCCATACAACACCCTCATTCGCAGGGTTACCCTTTAGGCTACCCCTCAAACACGGATTCTAGCAAGTTTTAGCGAACGAAAGCGAACTCATTTTTATGAAAACTCAGTGTTTATAAGGCTTGTTTTATCACTACGGAAGACCACGAACGTGGGTTTGGCGGAGAGACAGGGATTCGAACCCTGGGAAGGTTGCCCTTCAACGGTTTTCAAGACCGCCGCAATCGACCACTCTGCCATCTCTCCGTCGACAATATTATATTAAAATAATATTTTATGCAAATAAAATATTATTTGTAATTCAATTTGTAATTCATCTCTTGCCTAAATGTAGTAATCATTTTAGAATCCTAGATCTAAAGATTTTGGAGAATAGAATAATGGGCTGGAATGATTCAGATAATGGTAAAAATTCCTGGGGTAATAATAATGGCGGACCTCCAGATCTTGAGCAGTTATTAAAAAAATTCACAAAAAAATTGAAACAAATTTTTAATAGTAATGTTGTGAATATTAATTCAGCGACATCTAGTAAAAAAACCAGCAATATTGATAATAATTTTAGTTTATTATTTGCTATAGCTGGAATAATAATCTTTATTATTTGGGGTCTTTCAGGAATTTTCATTGTGAATCCTGCAGAGCGCGCGGCGGTTTTATATTTTGGTAAATATAAAGAGACAGTAGGACCTGGTCCACATTGGATTCCACGTTTTGTTGCAAATAAAATTTTATATAATGTAGATAAAGTTTCAGATTATTCTTACTCAGCACAAATGTTAACTAAAGACGAAAATTTGGTTTCTGTTTCTATTGCAGTACAATATCGTATCGGTGATTTAGAAGAATATTTATTCAATGTTGTTGATCCAGAAGAAAGTTTACAACAAGCCACCTCCAGCGCATTGCGCCAAGTAGTTGGTACCACTACTCTTGATCAGATAATTACTGAGGGTCGTGAAAGTTGGGGTAATAATGTTTTAGATTGTCTGGTAAAAATTTTATCTAAATATAAAACTGGTATTGTTATTGTCAATGTTTCTCCGCAGCCAGCGAGAGCACCGGAAAATGTTCAAGATGCTTTTGACGATGCGATTAAAGCACAAGAAGATGAAAAACGTTTCAAAGAACAAGCGTATGCATATAAAGCTCGCGTGGTTCCTATAGCTGAGGGTAATGCAACACGTATTATGGAAGAAGCTGTAGCTTATCGACAACAAGTTATTTTGCGTGCTAAAGGTGATGTGGCTCAATTTTTAGCGTTATTACCGCAATATATTCGTGCTCCTCAAGTTACTTCTGAGCGTATGTATCTTGATACTATGGAGCAAATATTATCTAGTACTAGTAAAATTGTAGTTGATGGTAAGTCTAATAATTTACTCTATCTACCTTTGGATAAATTAATTACAAAAAATAATGCAGCAGTTAACAACATGACTATTAAAGATATGGATTTGGCTAGTGAATTGACTTTAGGTAATCAAAATTTAGATATTAAAAATTCTATGCTCAATCGACCCATTGATCGCCTAGGGAGAAATTAATTTATGAATACAATAAAATATACTATTATGATTTTAATAGGATTAATGTTATTAACGATGTTGTTTGTTGTGAATCAAGGCCAACAAGGTATTATCTTGCGTTTAGGGAGTTTAGTTAAAGATAAACACACGCACCAGGTAAGTATTTTACAACCAGGGTTACATTGTAAGATTCCATTGATTGAAACTGTTCGTTTATTTGACACACGCTTACAAACTGTAGTGATTAAATCATCGCGTATGGTCACTAAAGAAAAAAAGGATGTAATTGTGGATTATTATGTAAAATGGCGTATTAATGATTTAGGGCATTATTTTAGAGCTACTGGTGGTAATGAATTAAAAGCTGCAACTTTGTTGGAGCAACAATTAAATACTTCTTTACGTGCCGAGTTTGGTAAGCGTACTATTTCCGAATTAGTTTCATCTGTACGCGATGATGTTATGGATTCTTTGCGTGATAAAGCTGAAGCACAAGCCAATGAACTTGGTGTGCATGTAGTTGATGTACGAATTAAAGGTATTGAGTTACCTGAAAATACTAGTGCTGCTGTTTATCAGCGTATGCGCGCTGATATGCAAAAAATAGCTAATCGACATCGCGCTGATGGTAGTGCTGGATCGGAGGCTGTACGTGCTGCTGCTGATGCAAAAGTTACTGTATTATTAGCTAAAGCTCGCAGTGATGGACAAATGATTCGTGCTAAAGGTGAAAGTCATGCTGCAGAAATTTATGCTACAGCGTTTATGCAAAATAAAGAGTTTTTCTTATTTTATCGTAGTTTACAAGCTTATAAAACTAGTTTTAATAGCAAGCAAGATGTATTAATTTTAGATCCGACAAGTGCATTTTTTAAATATTTCAGAAATGATATGCCTGTTGTTTCTGTAAAAAGTAATTAAATAGAGTCAATCATGGTGCAAAATATTGTTATTTTAGGTACACAATGGGGTGATGAAGGCAAGGGCAAAATCGTTGATTTACTAACAAAAAATATTGATGTTGTTGTTAGATTTCAAGGTGGGCATAATGCTGGGCATACATTAAAAATTAATGGCAAAAAAACCGTATTGCGTTTAATCCCTTCAGGAATTTTGCACCATGAAGTTTTATGTTATATAGGCAATGGTGTGGTTTTGGCCCCTGATGCATTATTAAATGAAATTATTGAACTGGAAGAGCAGGGTATTCAAGTTCGCAATCGCTTGTTTATTAGTCAAGCATGCCCATTGATTTTTCCTATTCATGTGGCTTTAGATAAGGCGCGTGAGTTAAAAAAAGGCTATGCAGCAATTGGTACCACTGGTCGTGGTATTGGTCCTGCTTATGAGGATAAAGCCGCTCGTAGAGCTTTAAAAGCTAGTGACTTATTACATTCAGATAGATTTGCGGAAAAACTATTAGAATTATTAGAATATCATAATTTTGTTTTACAACATTATTATAAACAACCAATTATAGAATATTTGCCATTGTTAGATACTGCGTTATCTTGGGCTGAACAATTACGCGGTATGATTTGTGATGTCACGACTAAGTTACATCAACATAGGGTTGCTAATGATGCAATGTTATTTGAGGGGGCTCAAGGTGTTTATCTTGATATTGATCATGGAACTTATCCTTTTGTAACTTCATCCAATACTTGTGTTGGTAGTGTAATTAATGGCGCTGGTATTGGGCCACATTATTTAAATTATATTTTAGGTATTGCAAAAGTATATACAACACGTGTAGGCGGTGGTCCTTTTGTGACTGAGTTAATCGATGATACAGGGAAATATATTGCAAGTCGAGGCAATGAGTTTGGTGCTGTTACTGGTAGACCACGTCGTTGTGGTTGGTTTGATGTTGTTTTAGTGCGTAGATCTATTGAATTAAATAGTATTAATGCATTGTGTTTGACAAAACTTGATGTTTTAGATGGTATAGACAAGTTGCAGATTTGTACTGCTTATCGTGATAAAAATGGTAATGTTTTTAATCATCCACCGCAAATGGCTGATGATTTCGATGGTCTTGAGCCTATTTACGAAGAACATCTTGGATGGCAAGAATCTACTTTTGAAATAACATCATTAAATGATTTACCGATAAATGCATTAAAATATATACGTCGTCTTGAAGAATTACTGGGTATTCCTGTGAATATTTTATCTACAGGACCTGAACGTGATGCAACTATTATTTTACGTGACTTCTGTGGTGAAAACAGATAAATATTTTATGCGTTGTGCGTTCAAACAAGCACAATTAGGACGTGGAGTATGTGCACCTAACCCTAGTGTCGGTGCTGTTTTAGTGCATAATAATAAAATCATTAGCAAAGCGTTTCATTTGGGTGTGGGATTTCCTCATGCTGAACAAGTGTTATTGCAACACATAACAATAAATTGCACTGAATTGGTGTTATATGTAACATTAGAGCCATGCAATCATTGGGGTAAAACCCCTCCTTGTGTAGATATTATTATTGCAAAAAAAATTAGCCGTGTGGTTTTCGGTTATTATGATCCTAATCCTATCGTAAGCAAAAATAATACTGTTTCATTGTTAAAACAACATGGTATTGAAGTAATACATTTGCCATTGTTACAAATTGATTTATTTTATAATAGTTACAAATATTGGTTATTATATAAACAACCATGGATACAAGCTAAGATCGCACA
This sequence comes from Legionellaceae bacterium, assembly GCA_964200955.1. Taxonomy (GTDB): domain Bacteria; phylum Pseudomonadota; class Gammaproteobacteria; order Legionellales; family Legionellaceae; genus CAXNCW01. Next base: position 510 of record CAXNCW010000084.1, on the reverse strand, counting down.
TTCATTGGATGGTAAAATTGCTAAAATTGATGAACGAGTGCAATTATCTAATGCTCATTGCATGTATTTTACTCATATTAAACGTTTATATACTGATGTTATTTTAACTACAGCTAGAACAATTAATATTGATAATCCGCAATTGAATGTCAGATTAAAAAATCCTCACACCAGTAAAATTATTGCAATTATTGATAAAAATTTAACATTAACTGGTAATGAATTAGTGTTTACAACTGCAAAATTAATTCATTTATTTCATTCAGTAAAATTGCTACCACAAAAAATATTGCCTAATTGTTGTTATCACCCAATTACAGAAAATGAGCAATTATTAAATTTGAGAGCAATCATTAATTTATTAGGGAGCATTGGTTATCATGATGTTTGGGTTGAAGCTGGTGGTAAATTATTTTCTGAATTGCATAGGTTGCAATTGGTGAATCAAAGTTATTTTTATATTGTACCGCAAATATTAGGTGAAAATGCGGTAACAGCGTATTACAATCA
>CAXNCW010000083.1:0-5009 GCA_964200955.1 Legionellaceae bacterium | reverse complement strand
AGCTTTTTTATCGATAATAGTCCAAGGCGGTGCTTTTTGTTTAAGAATAATTTCATTAATCGCTGCAGCTTGTTCAGTCTTTCCTTGTTGAGTTAAACGACTCGCTTCTTTTTGCCATTCCTCAATGGAGGATGCAGCAATGTCCATATTGGTAGACTGATTAATTTCATTAATATCGAGCAATTTAATCAGGGGATGATCTGGGTTTTTTTCTATCAAATACACACTTTTAATAGCACGTGTTATCCCAACATAGAGCGAGTTAATGTAAAATTTATACACCTCCATGGATTTGTCAGATTTACTTTTTGCTCGTCCATACTTAAACTCCTGATCTAACACTTCGGGAGTTAGTCCTTTTGCGATGTCTAAAAATCGTGATTCACCGTCAATAAAGTGATAAAGAATTACATTTTCATATTCTAACCCTTTGGCTTCTTGAACTGTAAACACCAGAGGGGTATCAAATAATTTTCGAGCCTCTTCTTTCTGTTTTTCAGTAAGCGTGATAATAGCAAAAGTAATTGATCGGCTGATTTTTTTATTTATGTCATCTATTTTTTCTGATGTTGATTTGATACAGGCAACATCACCAACGTGCGTTGATTGACTTTCAATGAGGTAATGACTTTCTTTATCAATGGAGCCAAAACGGGCATTTTTGACTTTTAAAACACGATTCGCTAATTCAGTGACTTCTGAAGTATTACGATAATTGCGTGTTAAAATTCGTGTAATGTCAGTCGTCGATAGTTTCTCACTCGTATAAAATAATTGCTTTAATCCAGACCATGAAAAAAAGTTAGGATGTACAATCTGGTTTGCGTCACCACACATGAAAAATTGATGCGATGATTTGACCATTGCTAAGACTAATGATAATTGACTGTTGGTGAAATCTTGAACTTCGTCGATAATAACGGCGTCATAACGAGCAGATGCCTTTTCTTTGTAATAATGAGACAAAATATTCGTATCAAAATACTGTCCTTCATCAAGGAATCCGACATAGCCTTGAAACAAACGGTAGACCTCCTCGCGCTCTGTTTCGGCATAAATTGATTTTCGAATACCCAGATTTAAATACTTTTCTTTGGAAAGATAAGGGGCATACGGTTCGCTTCCAGCAAGCACACCTCTAAATTCTTCATATAATTTTCTACCGTCATTCAATACACTGCTTTTTTTCTGGCGTTGATGCCAGTTTAAGAAAGAGGTAGTACTAATTTCTTCACCGATTGGTATAGCAATTGTTTCAATTAGCTCTTCAAACGACAAAAAATCAATGGATTGATCTTCGTTTTGGTAGTGATTCGCGTAATACAGTTGACGAGCATTATGAACAAGATAAGGTGAAAGCGTGACATATAGTAAATCACCATGCATCGTTTTCATTTTTTCAAGAGTCAGCGAAGTTTTTCCACTACCGGCTGAGCCAATGAGAATAAGGGGTAACCCATAATGAAAAATATTATTTTGAATGTCATCAAAAACAATAAAACGATCTAAGAAATGCACTTTCGCCTCGCTTTCTCCCAAAAATCGTAGAGTATCTTCAATATGCGGAATCATTTCGGCCGGCGACTGAATGTGACTCTCTTGAATAACAGCTCCTCGTAAAAAACGTGATTTATCATAATTGTGATTACGAATGACTTCTAATAAGAGTAGGTGCGTTTTATTGTCATGTTTAATGGGTTTAAACAACAATCGGTTGGTATTATCCAACTTCGCTCGATAATACCCATTTGTAGATAGCTTTTTTACGTCAGCAGTCTTGAAATCGCCTTGAGACAAATGGTGGCAGACTTTCTTAAATTTTTGATCTAAACCAGAAGTATCCAGATCCTGATATTGTAGAAGATGAAACTGACTCAATATGTGCCCCTTGATTACAGACGAATTTAATAGTGGACTCCTTTATAGGTGAGACAGTTATTTCCTGACAGTTCCTAAGATAGAATGCTAGTCTCTCATCCCGTGAAAAAGATCCTATCAAATAGTCAACAAATGTGCAATGCACACTAGACGATTATCGCTAAAAAATAAAATTTGTTATCCACCGCTTGACCATACGTCACGCATGGGCTGACTGGTTCGCAGGACGCGTCCTTAAAGTATTAATTTTTAATAAGACGATTTTTTAAAAATTTATATGTTCCGGATAGATGTACAAAGCGAGTAATATTGTTAAGTTGAATGGCTTTGTTTTTTAAGGTCATGAGTGGTTTTTGAAATTTATCCATTAAAATTTTATCGGGCGCTAAATGTAAAATATCATTTTTATTTACAAAAATTGCTACATAACCTTCATTGATTTTATTTTCTTTGGATTTAATTAAAAACTGTACATCTTCCTCATGTGGATATATTGGTCGTGAAATAATATAACTGGATAAATTTGATAATATACGCTCCCATGCGGCTAAACAATCACCAGAGGTTGTATATAATGAAATAAAAATTTCTTGTTGATTATTGATAATTGATAGATGTATCGCTAACTTAGCATTAATCTCATCAATTTTTTTTTTATCAATATTATTAATATCATGCATAAAATCATCGCGCATCTGTTGTAAATTTTTAGCAATAGTTTTAAGAAAATTAGATTTTCCCCAATGAGGATTTTTAATCGCAGCATCTAGTTGCTGCAAAATAGCTGTACGTTGTTCTGTGGTGATATCATTTTTCATAATAATTAAGATCCAAACAATATAGTTTAAAGTATACCAGAATTTTATTGAATTTATAAAAAAGTTTTAGCATTATGTTGTCAAAAACTTGACTATTGGTGCTTTGTGTTTCTATAGTATATAAAAGTGGGTAAAAATAGCAAAAAGTGGGAATTTATGCTATTTATAGGAATAATAATATGTTTCGCGGAATTAATGCAATAACTATTGATATTAAAGGTCGTTTAACTTTGCCAATGCGCTATCGTGAAGCATTTAATACGGAAAATATATCGGTTTTAGTGATTACTATTGATATTGAAGAAACATGTTTACTCATGTATCCCGTGAGTGAATGGCAGTTAATTGAAAATAAATTGCAAAATTTACCGAGTTTTCATGCAGCTACGCGTCGTATTCAAAGATTATTAATTGGTCATGCTACAGATGTTGAATTAGATGCTGCTGGTCGGTTATTATTGCCACCGTTATTGCGTGAATATGCACAGTTGGATAAAAAAATTGTATTAATTGGACAGGGTAATAAATTTGAAATTTGGGATGAGTTAATTTGGCAAAATAAACGTAATGTTTGGTTGCTTGAAGAAGCCTCAGGATCGCAAGATCTACCCGATGAATTGAAAACTTTGTCTTTATAATTATGGATTTTTGACTATGTTAGATGCTAATGAACATTGTTCAGTGTTACTAGATGCCGCGTTATCAAGCTTAAATATTAAGCCTGATGGTATTTATGTCGACGGTACTTTTGGTCGTGGTGGGCATAGTCGAGGTATTTTACAACAATTATCAGTTAATGGACGCTTATTTATAATAGATAAAGATATTGATGCAATTGCTTATGCTCATCATCATTTTAATGATGAGCCGCGAGTTACAGTGATTCATGATTCTTTTGCAAATTTAATGGCGATCACACGTAAGTATAATATTCATGGTCATATAGATGGTGTGTTATTAGATTTGGGTGTCTCATCGCCGCAGTTGGATGAGGCTCAGCGTGGTTTTAGTTTTATGAAGTTAGGACCGTTAGATATGCGTATGAATATCTTACAAGACATCGATGCTGCTAATTTTATTAATAATGCTTCATTGGATGAATTGTTTGTTGTATTTAAACAATATGGTGAAGAAAGATATGCATTACGTATCGCTAAAGCAATTATTGCTGCGCGGTTAGAAAAACCAATAGTAACTACAATCGAATTTGCAAATATTATTAAGTCCTCTCATCCAAAATGGGAAAAGCATAAACATCCAGCAACACGAGTATTTCAAGCAGTGCGTATATATGTCAATCAAGAACTACAGGATTTACAAAAATTTTTAGACACTATTATTGAGCAATTAAATATTGGTGGCCGCTTAGCGGTGATTAGTTTTCATTCATTAGAAGATCGCATGGTTAAACAATTTATGCGTCAACAAGAACAGGGACCAGAATTACCTTATGAAATACCGATTAGAGATATTGATAAACCATTAATGCAATTTAAACGTATCGGTAAGGCTATAAAACCCAATGGTATTGAAATACAAAATAATGTCCGTGCACGTAGCGCAGTTCTCAGAGTAGGAGAAAAAATATTATGAATGCCGCATCTAAAACTATTAATCAAGGTAATTTATTTAATGGACGATTTGTGGATATGCATGTATCTAAAGAATTGGTATTTTTATTATTTTTATTGTTAGCGTTGTTATTAAGTTCTATTAGCGTTATTTATACGACCAATGTATATCGATTAAATTGTAGTCAACTCCAGCAATTAGAGCAGCAACAACAAAAATTAAAATTATTATATGGACAATTATTGCTTGAAGAAGCAAGTTTTGCTACTCCTGAACGCATCGAAAGTTTAGCCAAAATTAAATTTAATATGCGATTTCCAGAAGATCAAGATACTTATGTGTTGCGTTCTCAATGAAAAATTGGCAACATCGACGCCGTTTATTTATAGTATGCGGTTTTTTTATTGTCATACTGATAATTTTAATTTGGAGAATGCTAGATTTGACAGTTTTAAATCGTCAATTCTTAAAACATCAAGGTGATGCGCGTAGTATACGTGTTGTGAATATTCCAGCTTATCGTGGCATGATTACAGATAGATTGGGTATTTCATTGGCAGTAAGCACACCAATGCAATCTGCATGGATAGATCCAAGACATTTTGTAGCTACATCAAAACAATTAGAATTATTAAGTCTTGCCTTAAATATGCCATTAAAAAGCTTACAAAAAAAAATCCGAGTAGCGCATGGGCGTGGTTTTGTATATTTAAAAAGGCAATTTTCACCAGAGATTGCAGA
>CAXNCW010000082.1:0-5122 GCA_964200955.1 Legionellaceae bacterium | reverse complement strand
AATAATTCTGATGCCGCAATATCTAAAGCAAAAACTATCTCGGTACCTAATTTAAAACCTGCAGTTTCTACTGCCGTACTCAGCAAATCTAATGCTTGGTGATTAGAACTTAGATTTGGAGCAAAGCCACCTTCATCACCTACAGCTGTATTTAATCCTTTTTGTTTTAAATTTTTTTTTAATACATGAAAAATTTCAACACCCATTTGTAATGCTAATGTAAAATTTTTGGCGCCAATAGGCATTAACATAAATTCCTGAATATCGATATTATTATCAGCATGAGCGCCGCCATTTAATATATTCATTGCTGGTATGGGCATGTTCATATTTGTAATAGAATTATTGATATTATTCATTAAATTTATAAATAATGGTTGTTGCATAAAATTAGCCCGGGCCCGAGCACAAGCTAATGATACCGCTAAAATCGCGTTAGCTCCTAAATTGCTTTTGTTATCACTGTGATCTAATTGACATAATTTATCATCAATAATTTCTTGCGCTTCTACAGAATGTTGAAATAAATTGTTATTGATAGTTGTATTGATATTAGTCACCGCATTTTTCACACCTTGACCAAAATAACGTTTGCAGTCATGATCACGTAATTCGTGTGCTTCTTTACTACCAGTCGAGGCTCCTGATGGCACACAAGCACGCCCCATAATACCATTATCTAAAATGACATCAGCCTCTACTGTAGGGTTGCCGCGTGAATCTAAAATTTCACGGCCAATGATTTTATAAATTTGCATAATTTATTATCCTAAAAATATATCTATTATTGTTTCTAATTGTTGAATTTTAAAGTACTTTACTTGATTTATTTCTGGATTAACACATATAGCCGCACAAACGTTATCTTGCGGTATAAATGATAATATACGCCAATTTTGCTGAGTTATTGTATCAATAACTTGAGTATCAGTATTAGGCATTACTGGTACGGTAAATGTTTTTGTTGGATATGATAAACCAATGCCACAAGCTTTAATATATGCTTCTTTTTGTACCCAAATATTAAAAAAAGCTAATTGTTGCAAGTCTTGTGGTTGTTTTTGAAGTTCCTCACCTTCATGATTAGAAAACATTTTTTTTGCAATTCCTAAAAAATGTCGGGTAGAAAGTGTTTCTAAATCAATGCCTAATTCATAATGACGACCAATAGCAATCATTGCTAAATTTTCTGAATGACTAACATTAAACGTTAATTGCGGATAATTATTAATATAAGGTTTACCATATTTATTATATGCAAAATCTATTTGATTATGTTTAATATTAAGGTATTTTGCAATAATTAAACGTAGCATTGTACGTGTTACAATAAAGCGACGTTGATGTTTTATCAAATAAAAAGATTGAGCACGTTTTTTTTCATCATAATTCAAAAACGCAGCAGGTATACTCATAGTTAATGGAAAATACCATATATCAACTTGTTCATTATTTAAAATAAATTTATAATCGCTGAAGTTTGTAATATTTGTAAATATACTGGGTATCATAAAAAACAATAGTAGCATGGAATCATAGTTATGGTTATCATAATAAATTCTGCATTATAATAACAATAATTTATATAATTGAGCGGACTTATGAATCAACAATTTTTAGATTTTGAACAACCTATTGAAGAACTAAAACAAAAAATTGAAGCTTTACGCATGGTGAGCTTTGATAATGAAGTAAATATTAATGAAGAAATTATACGCTTGGAGACTAAATGCAATGAATTAATGAAAAGCATTTTTACCAATCTTGATTCTTGGCAAATCACACAAATGGCACGTCATCCATTGCGACCACAAACAGCAGATTATATTGAATATATATTTACTGATTTTCAAGAATTACATGGAGATAGAAATTCATCTAATGCTCCAGCTATTATTGGTGGTGTGGCGAGATTAAACGGCGAATCTGTAATGGTACTTGGGCACCAGAAGGGTAAACGTACCAAAGAAAAAGTATATCGTAATTTTGGTATGGCACGTCCAGAAGAATATCGCAAGGCTTTACGTCTTATGAAATTAGCTGAAAAATTTAATATGCCATTATTTACATTTATTGATACTGCTGGTGCATATCCTGGTATTGGTGCAGAAGAACGTAATCAATCTGAAGCTATTGCCAGAAATTTATTAGAGATGGCAAAATTAAAAATCCCAATTATTTGTACCATTGTCGGTGAGGCTGGTTCTGGAGGCGCTTTAGCTATTGGAGTAGGGGATAGAGTACTAATGTTACAATATAGTATTTACTCTGTAATTTCACCTGAAGGTTGTGCTTCTATATTATGGAACGATGCTACTAAATCCAGTGAGGCAGCAAAGGCTATGGGTATTACTTCTGAAAAAATTATTAAATATGGTTTAATTGATGCAGTAATTACAGAACCATTAGGTGGCGCCCATCGTGATCTTGTCGATATAACTAATAAACTTAAAATAGTTTTAATAAAAGAACTGCAATCACTGAAACAGCTATCAGTATCCCTGTTATTAGAACAACGTTATCAAAAATTCATGGCTATGGGTGCTTGTGATTGATAGTTTATTGAATTTAAATTGGATTCATTTATTTGAGCAATATGAGCAATTATATATTGGTTTTAGTGGTGGATTAGATTCAACGGTTTTATTGCATAATTTATCATTATATCCACAATTAATTCATAAAATTACTGCAATATATATTAATCATAATTTGAATATAAATTCACATTTATGGCAACAACATTGTGAACACATTTGTGAAGCGTGGAAAATTAAATATTGTAATAAAGATATATTTTTATCTAATCAATCCAATATTGAAGAAAATGCTCGTGAAGCCCGTTATCAAGAATTTTTAAATTTTTTACAACAAAATAATACTTGTTTATTAACTGCTCATCATCGTGATGATCAAATGGAAACTGTATTATTAAATTTATTACGTGGTACCGGGATTATGGGATTATGTGGTATGCCAATCACTAAAAAATTTGGTGCAGGGAAGTTACATAGACCGTTATTAGAGGTTACGCGCCAACATTTACTCGAATATGCTCAATCACATAATCTGCATTGGATTAATGATGATAGTAATAGCGATATCAAATTTTCACGTAATTTTATTAGATTAAAAATTATCCCATTACTCTTAACTAAATGGCCAAATATACAACAGCAAATCATACGCACTAGTCAACATTGTCAACAAGCACAAAATAATTTATATGATTTAGCTAAATTAGATTATCATCAGGTTTTAATTGCAAAAAAAATATTATCAATTAATAAATTGCAAACCATAAATTATGACCGCATTGCTAATATATTGCGTTTTTGGTTAAAAAAAAACCAAATATTAATGCCTAGTAGCTTGATCTTACAAAGAATAATTAATGAACTTATTCTTACAAAGTCAGATAGAGCAATGCAAATCTCATGGCAACATATTATGATCAAATCATATCAGGATAATTTATATTTAATTACGAATGATGCAAAAGCAACATATAAAACTTTACATTGGTCTGAATTTCCAAAAAAATTACTTATAAAAAAACTTGGTATGCTTACAGCGGAATCAACAGTAGACGATGGCATACAAATTAACTTAAGTGATCAATTAGAAATACGTTTTCGTCAAGGAGGAGAACAATTTGTTTGGCACGGGCAAACAAAATCACTAAAAAAATTACTTCAAACTTGGCATATACCGCCATGGAAACGCGATCAAATACCATTATTATATATTAATAATTATTTAGCATGTGTAATTAATTATGCCATTAGTGATTTATTTTATGGATCTGAAAAATGTTACAAAATAATATACAACCCATATTAATACCTCATATTGCGCATAAATATTTTGAATTTTTAATTTCAGGTAAAATTTTAAATATTAGCGATCAGGTAACTTATGAATATATGTTAGAAATCTGTCAGAATTACCAAATCATTAAAAATTATATTGATATAGTAGAAGATCAACACATTGGCAAAATGCTTCGTGCTAATACTCAAATGCCTCCAAATACCGATTTAATTTATACAGGTACAGTTCATATAATTCCAGTTGATCAAAGAATCATTATACAAGATCCAACATATTTATTATGTTGTACTATAAAAAATTCGATAAAAATCAAGATCTATATCGATGCATCTGATCCAAATACAGCCATAGCAAGATTTACTATGCATGCGCCATCTGTAACAACATTAGATTTAAATATCATGATCGCAAATATGAAATTTAGAATTTTATGGACTATTAAGGATCAACAATTATATATATTAGTTGTACAACGCAGCATTCGTATAATTAAACAATATGAATTATTGGCTATAGATTATGGAACGGAATATTGGATCTGAGCCAACCACTTAAGTCTGATTATCAAGATAATCAGACTTAATGAGTTTTAATACTTAGTGTTTCATTTAGAAGACGCCCCAAAATAATACCCTATTACTAAAGTAGCCAAGGAAGGTAACGTTACCTTGCATGTTTCAAAGACATTATTATGAGGATAAATAATCTCTGACAATCCTGCTAAAACGTAAATTACCCCAATGATACCCAGTATCCATTTGGCAAAATGTAGCAAATGGATGGGTGTAACTAGGCCGTCTTTCTCAAACCCTTGTATATGGTCAAATAACTTCTCATCGGATAATGATGATTCATCAATAATATTATTTTGACCTTTGCTCATTCTTTAGTTAATCCTGGTAATATTACTCGGCTTTTAGAACCGTCTTTGTTTTCAATTATAACTCGACCACCTTCATTAATTGAACTTGCTATAGCATCACTTAATTCAATAGCACGACGAATAACATCAGATTTACTAGGGGCATGAAATGATTTCTGCAATCTATCAGTTTGCCTTAAAGTTTCATCTTTCATACGAATATTTAATACACTAGACATGATATGTTTCCTCATTAGCTTTAATCTAATTGTAGTACATTTGTATGGTAATTGTATATATGTTTAATAAAAAATTTCTCTTGTTGGTTATTTTGATAATCAGACTTAAGTGGTTGGTGTAGAATAGTTGTAACTCAATCTTAAACCTCGTATAATGCTACTAATTGCATTTGCATTATCTAGGAAT
>CAXNCW010000081.1:0-5223 GCA_964200955.1 Legionellaceae bacterium | reverse complement strand
GATTTGACTTTTAATGATAATGTATCCTGAGATACTAATAATAGTATGTCTGCATGATTATTAAATTTCAGTTGTAATTTTGCGGCTAATGCTCTAGCTTGTGGTTCTTCATCGCAAGTGGTACAGCCCACAGCTACTGATGATGTAATTATATTACGCATAAATTTATTTAGGAAATATTTTCAATTGAATAACCTCAGCCAGATATAAAAAAACAATTAACTCATTGTTAATATTGATTATTATACCGGCATTAGTTAAATTACTTTGCAAAAAACGATTAAAATTTTGTAAGAAGACAATAATGCTAATACCGGTAACAGAAATTTTCTGCGATATTGATAATTTTTGCAAGCAATGGTTTGATAAAAATTCTATGAAATTACTTCCAAATACCAATAGAAAAAGACAAATAAAATGCAAATTGATAGGGGTCGGAATGACCGTGTGATCACCCCGCCCTCCACACCGGACGTACGGATTTCCCGTATCCGGCGTTCCAGTTGGTAGTTTCCTCATCGGGATCGGCTCGCTAACTCAGCATGGGCTTCTTTCATTGTGAACAGCCCTAGCGTTACGAGAAGGAATTTGGCCATTGTTTATGGTCTGCATAGCATCACCCCATTCCTGGACGTTTGTTTTGTTTACGCAGTATCGCTCTGAGTCGACGACGTACAAAGCCATCAACCGCACTATCAATATACTGAATAGTGCAAAAAGTTATTCAAGGACATTGAGTTAAAAAGTTTGCGTAAAAAAGCTGAATGAGATAATGAAACTATAGAATTAATATTTATAGGCAAAATTTTTAATGGGACAGCCCTACCCCCCACTCAAGCTTTAGGAACTGTAAGGAAATAACTTGAATATTTTCATGTGTCAAACTCACTGCGTTCAAACAAAAGACTCATAAAAATATTCAAGTTATTTCCTTACAGTTCCTTAATTGCGTGAAGGTCCTCCAGGACCCACACTGTTCTGGGAACTAGTTATTACTTCCATTTCTTCCTTTACCTTGGTTCCATACTGTTTTATAACTTCACTATAACGCACATCATGCACATCTTTTTGGATTCTAGCCTCTAATTGCTCCAAATCACCGATATGCTTTTTAATCTGATCGCGGATACTCAATTTATCTTTAGCCGTCGGATCAGCACCAATAACAACATGACCATTAACTGTAATTTTAAGATTTTTAAGATCATACCCCACCTTAAGTGCAGCTTCGATAAACTCACGTATATTGGCATTAGCTGCTTCTGGATTATTTTTAGGATCAAAGTCATTTACGGTCAAACGATAATTTAAATCTCTGTTTCCACTCACAAAACTTACAGCTAATGCCTGTTCTATTTTTACCAAACGCTCAGCACTAGACAGATTACCAAATTTAAATTCAAAAGAACCATCAGTGCCTTGGTTCATACTCCAATTACTGAAAAATTTTGCCAATGCACTTCGTTCAAACAGAGAAAATGCATTAACTTTCATCCCTTTGAAATCATTGGTATCTTTAATAACAGGAGCGCCAACCTGAATTCCAGCATGTTTTTTTCGTGTTAATTGAGAAAATTTTTCATTTTGTGTTTTACGTATATCTTCTAATATAAGACACCGCAACAACTCTTGATTATAGGCTGAATATAATGACTTAATATTATTATCCATAACTTTATTTGCGATTTTATTTGCATCATCATGCTTGGCTTGCAATGCAGCTTCCATATTTTTCTTTAAAAGAGGCAACTCATCTTTAGTTATATCACTTTTATTAGCGAGTACACTGGACTCCAGCGCAGTAAAAATCGTCTCTAATGCATGTTTTTCAGATTTATATTGAGATTCAAAACCTTTATTCAACCTCTCTCTCATAGTAGCTACAATTGCCATTTTCTTACCAGCCAACAGATTATCTGGATTATCAAGAAGTTTTTGGCCTGCATTAAAATCATTTTGAGCATCCTTCATATCTTGATGAAGCTCAGGAAACTTAATCTGGTTTTTGTTATTGTTTAGATAAGTGATCATTTTTTGATTAAGTGCGTTAATATCCTTATTGTCTTTTTTATCATCTTTAGAACCACTTTGTAACAATTCATTCCAAGACTTAATTTTACCGACTTGGTACTGCCCCAGTACTTGATCACAAGTAGTTTTCAAATCTACCGGATTATAATCCAAGCTGTTTGTATACTGTTTTTCTATAGGCAAGCTATTACTTAAAGGAGCCAAAGGAGCCATAATAAACCTCTGCAAAATAAAATTTAAAGAACATATTATATTATATATGAGATTAATAATAATTTCCAATCTTTTAGATTGGAAATTATACTAAATAGAAACTGCCATTAATTTAATTTTTGCGCTTAATTTACTTTTAATTCGTGCAGCTTTATTTTTATGAATAATACCTTTATTGGTTATTTTATCAATAATCGGCTGCGCTTTAGTATAAGCCAACTGCGCTGCATCTTTGTCACCTGCCGCAACTGCATTAATAACATTTTTAACAAATGTACGATACATAGATCGTGCACTAACGTTGTGTTGACGGCGTGTAATATTTTGTCGCGCGCGTTTAATTGCTGATTTAATATTTGCCACTTTAATTAATTCTCCTAATTTTTATCATTTCAATCATCTATACATATGACAGTTTGTATAATAATATGAATCTATTATTTTTGCAATTATAATATTTTAAAAAAGGTATTTATGAAATTTATTAGCAAATACACAGCCATCCCTCCGAATGCACAAGGATTCGTAAATTATTCGGCGACAGAAAATACTGTTTGGCAAACTTTATACACTCGTCAAATTAAATTATTACCGCGTCATGCCTGTGATGAATTTATTGACGGCTTACATTTATTAAATTTGACAATAGATAACATCCCGCAATTACCTGAGGTCAGTAAAGTACTGTATGATTTAACTGGTTGGCGTGTACAGGCAGTGGCAGCATTAATCTCAGCAAAAGAATTTTTTCAATTATTAGCTCAACGACAGTTTCCTGCTGCAACTTTTATTCGCTACCCTGAGCAATTAAATTATGTTCAAGAGCCAGATATATTTCACGAATTATTTGGCCATTGCCCTATGCTTACCAATAAAATTTATGCCGATTTTATTTATCAGTATGCCTGTCTAGTATTAAAGACCCCAGAAGCACAATGGCCATTATTACAACGCTTATTTTGGTTTACAGTTGAATTTGGATTAATTCAAACGCCAGATGGACTCCGTGCTTATGGCGGCGGCATTTTATCATCGATCCAAGAAACATCCTATAGTGTTACAAGCGATCTCCCTATGCGTGTATTGTTTCATCCGTTGACTGCATTACGCACACCATATCGCATTGATAATTTACAATTAATTTATTTTGTCATCAATAGTTATCAATCTTTATATGATTTAATCATTGATAACATGCAAGAGTATATACAAAAAGCGTACCAACTCGGAGAATACCCACCGTTATTTAAACTCGAACCCAATAATCCAAACATTCATATTTTGGCTTGTTAGTTAAGATTTTATGATGATATAATCCGCTCAATTAAATCATGAGAACTTTTAAATTATGATTACATGTAATTTAGTTTGTTATCGAACATTCCACCTGAATGAGCCGTGGACATTAGAATCTTATTTAAGCATTGGTGGCTATACTGCTTGGAAACGTATTGTGCAAGAACAAATTCCTCCTCAAGTAATTTTGGAAGAAATTAAACAATCGGCCTTACGTGGACGCGGTGGCGCTGGATTTCCCACTGGCATGAAATGGGGTTTCATTAATCGTGCAATAGCCGGGCAAAAGTATGTCGTCTGTAATTCTGACGAAGGGGAACCCGGAACCTGTAAAGATCGTGAAATTTTACTCAAAAACCCCCATCAATTAATTGAAGGTATGGCAATTGCTGGCTATGTAATTGGTGCTACTGTTGGATATAATTATATTCGTGGTGAATTTTGGTTACCATTTCAACGTACCGAACAAGCCATTAATACAGCGTATGCTGCAGGTTTGTTAGGAAAAAATATTTGTAATAGCTCTATAGATTTTGATCTGTATAATCATCTTGGTGCCGGCGCTTATATTTGTGGTGAGGAAACTGCATTATTAAACTCAATAGAAGGCAAAAAAGGTTTACCACGATTTAAGCCCCCATTTCCCGCGGTTCAAGGCCTGTATGGTAAGCCCACATTAATTAATAATACCGAGACTTTTGCTTCAGTGCCAGTCATTATGACTAATGGGGCTCAATGGTTTTTAAACTTAGGCAAACCTAACAATGGCGGCACCAAATGCTTCAGTATTAGTGGGCATGTAAACAATCCTGGCAATTATGAAATTCCTTTGGGAACATCATTTCGCGAATTACTTAATTTAGCTGGGGGAATGAAAGATAACAAAAAAATCAAAGCTGTCATTCCTGGTGGTTCCTCAATGCGTGTACTTCCTGGGGAAATTATGATGAATTTAGATATGGATTATGATAGCATTCAACAAGCCGGATCAGGACTTGGTTCTGGTGCAGTAATCGTTATGAATGAGGCCACTTGTATGGTAAACACTTTATATCGTCTCGCTGAATTTTATATGGATGAATCTTGTGGTCAATGCACCCCATGTCGCGAAGGTACCGGTTGGATGGTAAGATTATTACATAAAATTATCACGGGTCACGGTGAAGCCACTGACTTAGAGCAATTAATACGCGTTGCTGATCATATTGAAGGTCGTACTATTTGTGCATTAGGAGAAGCAGCGGCATGGCCAGTACAAAGTTTTATAAAAAATTTTCATCATGAATTTGATTATTTTATTAAATATAAAAAATCAATGATTGCAGCATAAAACATAAGGTTATGATTGATGGTTACTATTGAAATTGATGGCAAAACTCTAGAAGTTGAAAATGGCAAAATGATTATTGAAATTGCTGATGATGCTGGTATTCATATACCACGGTTTTGTTATCATAAAAAATTATCTATAGCAGCCAACTGTCGCATGTGCTTGGTTGAAATTGCTACTTCTAAAAAAACCGTGCCCGCTTGCGCAACCCCAATTAGCGCTGGCATGAAAATTTTTACTAAATCAGCAGAAACGTTACGTTCACAACAAGCCGTTATGGATTTTTTATTAATTAATCACCCTTTAGATTGCCCCATTTGCGATCAAGGTGGTGAATGTGAATTACAAGATGT
>CAXNCW010000080.1:0-5283 GCA_964200955.1 Legionellaceae bacterium | reverse complement strand
TTTCAAATATCTACTACTTATCCCATCTATTCTGATCTAGAAAGTGATATTGATAAATTAGTCGCTGATCTAGAAGAATTAATTAATAAGATCATTCGTGCACGTCAATTGGTTGCCACAGATGATTAAGGAACAAATAAGCGACAATCGGTTTTCTCCTTTAAAGCGGGAATCGTCGTTGCTTTTCCTTTATTTTTTGAATCGCATAATGCGAACCAAATATTTAGATAAATTTAAATTTTTCGACAAGACAATAAATAATTAATTTGCACGGACTGCTGTAAAGATGCAAAACGTGTGAACGGGTTATATTTAATACCACTAATACTACAGACATCAAAATCATATTGTCTTACTAACGCGGCTAACTCACTAGGTTTAATAAATTTTACATAATCATGAGTTTGTTTGGGTAAAATTTGCAGAATATATTCAGCACCAATAATTGCTTGTAAATAAGAACTACACGTACGATTTAAAGTTGATAAAAACAAATAACCACCAGGCTTTAATAATTGCGCGCAATTAGAAATAATAATCTCAGGATTCACCACATGCTCTAGCATTTCCATGCAAGTTATAATATCAAATTGCTGTGCATCATATTGAGAAATTTCAATACAAGAATAAATAATAGGTAAATTTTCCTGTTCCGCATGCTGCTGTGCAACATTGATAGCATCAGCATTAGGATCAATGCCACACACATTTGCTGCAGATTTTGCTAAAGCTTCGGTTAAAATACCACCACCACAACCAACATCCAATACATATGCAGCAGATAAATCAACCTGTTGTGTAATAAAATTAACACGACAAGGATTGATATCATGTAAAGTGCGTAACGATCCATTGATATCCCACCAAGACTTTGTCAATGCACTGAATTTTAACATTTCACTATGATCAACTGTGGTTTGCATTATTATAATAAATTCCTCTCTAATAAAAAATCAAATGGTTGAAAAAATTGCAATACACTAGCATCATGAATAAATTGTAAATTATACGGATGCATAAATAATACATATGGCAATTCAGTTTGTTTAATAATTTTTGCAGCAATACTGCCAAATAAAATTAATGTAACCTCATCGTGTTTATTATCTAATTGTCGTAAAATACTATGAATAAATGGTAACCAATGACGCGCATGGTAATTAATATTATTTTGCTCATATACCAAAGACGCATTTAGTAATAAAAAACCTTGTTGCAACCATCCATTAAAAAATTGCGCGGCTGTCTGCCAATAACAATTTTTATCAAGTAATGCAATCGCTGTTTGCGATACATCATGACCTAAATCGCCACGAGCAACTAATAGCATTTTCAACAAATTTCGCAAAGATGTTGCTCGATTAACTTCTAAGCTAAAGCCCTTCATACTCCATAACGCTGCGATCGCATTATCCCAAAATGCATAACCATTTGCAGACACACTACGTGGATAAGGCGACTCTCCAAATAAAATATAACGAACAGAACTTAATGGTTGGCTAAATGCTGCAAAAATATTATTTTTATTTGGTAACCAAGTCTGGTCCTGCAGTAATAGCTTGACATAGTCTGCATCAACAACTTGTAAAGCTTGTGATACTATTTCATACCATTCAGGATGAACTGGTACCAAGAAAGTAGTTATGGCGCTAGACGCTGATGTTGCCATACTTCATTAATACAAATATATTGAATTCGATCATGTAAGCGATTACTGCAACCTTGCCAAAATTCCATTTCATAAGGCATTACTACATACCCCCCCCAATGCTCGGGACGCTGTAAATTATGATTATCGGCATAATCTGTAAGTGCGTGTTCAAATAAAACTTCAAGTTCTTCACGATTAGAAATTTTTTGACTTTGTGGTGAAATTAATGCGTTAATTTGACTATTAAGTGGTCTACTATAAAAATATTCATCTGATTGTGATGCAGTAGTGCGTTTAATTGTACCACGAATACGTACTTGCCTTGCCATATTTGGCCAATAAAAATTTAATGCGGCATATGGTTGTTGTTCTAATTGCGTAGCTTTCACACTTTTGTAATTAGTATAAAAAACAAAGCCACCATTTTCAATGCCTTTTAATAAAACAATACGCGCATCTGGAAACCCAGATGCGTCAACAGTTGCGCAAACCATAGCGGTGACATCATACTGTGCGTCAACAAGGGCTGCAGATAACCATAATTGAAATTGTATTACTGGATCTGCTGCCAATTGATTTTCATCAATAAGCTCACCATTATACTCACGACGTATCGCCGCTAAGTTTTTTAATTCAGACACCAGAATTATCCTAGAAATAAAATATAAATTGCATTATATAAGATCTTTATTAAAATGTATATTTACGTTAACATAACACAGCATGAATCATGAAAAATAGGTTGTAATAATGAGCAAAAATTTAGAACATAATAGCAAAGATATTAATAAAAATTATGTCAGTTCATATGACAATTTTTTATATACTTTTGATTTAAAACATAAACAATCTACTTCACAATTACAAGAAATCAAAAAACATCAAAGAATAGCTAATCTTAGAGATAACAAACAATGAAAATCATATATAAGGTTGTACTGTTACTCATAATATTATATACTGGCATTATTACTGCACAAACAGTATTACCAGAGACCGCAACGCCTAAAGCTTTAAATCAACCATTAGTAACACCGTTGCCACCAAATATCAATGCCACAGCTTATATTATTATTGATACTGATAGTGGTAAAATTATTGCCGAAAAAAATAGTGATCAAAAGTCTCCGCCAGCAAGTCTTACCAAAATGATGACTTTATATGTAATTTCTAATGCATTACATCACGAACAAATTCATTTAACCGATAATGTACGCATTAGCCGTGAGGCTTGGAAAGCGACAGGATCACGCATGTTTGTTAAAGAAGGACAACAAGTATCCATTGCAAAACTCATGCGTGGGATCATTGTTGATTCCGGCAATGATGCTTGTGTTGCTATGGCAGAACATTTAGGTGGTAGTGAACAAGGTTTTGCTGATATCATGAACCAACAAGCACAAGCTTTGGGAATGACTCACAGTCATTTCACCGATAGCAATGGCTTACCAGATTCCAATCACTATACTACCGCCAAAGACCTAGCAATTTTAGGACGCGCATTAATTAATGATTTTCCACAATATTACCATTTTTATAAACAAAAATGGTTTACTTTTAATGACATTAAACAACCCAATAGAAACCGGTTATTATGGCGTGATGCACAAGTTGATGGTATAAAAACTGGTCATACTGATGAGGCAGGATTTTGTTTAATCGCCTCAGCAAAGCGCGATAATATGCGCTTAATGACTGTGATATTAGGCGCTCCTAATGACACAACAAGAACCGATGATAGTGAACGTTTATTAAATTATGGTTTTCGTTTTTTTGAAACTTATAAAGTTTATCAAGCGCAGCAAACAATAACACAAATAAAAATTTATAAAGGTGTGACTGATAATATCAATGTTGGCGTACTCAAAAACAAGTTTGTAACCATACCCACAGGACAATATAAATATTTGATTATGAAATTACAAACACAAAAAAATTTACAAGCCCCGATAGAAGCAAATACAAAAATTGGTGATGTATTAATCGAACTCAATAATAAAGTTATAGAAACATATCCATTATATGCATTAAACACAGTACAATTAGGTGGTTTGTTTCAAAGATTGACTGATAATATTGCGCTAGCATGGCGTAATTGGTTTCATTCTTAAACAATGATTAATACAGAAAATGCCTTAATATTCCCTTGTGATTTTACTATTAAAGCCATTGGAATCAATTCTATAAATTTTCAAGAAGATATTATCAATATAATCCAATCAGATTTTTTCAACGCAAAATTTATATGCAATCATAGTGCAAATCACAAATATATAGCTATCACTATTACAATGGATAATGTACAAAATCAAAAAATTTTAGATCAATTATATACTAAATTAGTTCAACATCCTGATAGTAAAATGGTACTTTAATGATAATTATAAAAAATTTAGGTATACAGTATTATGAACACATTTGGCAAAAAATGCGTGCATTTACCGCTCAACGTCATGCAAACACCCAAGATGAGATTTGGTTATTAGAGCATTTTCCAATTTATACTCAAGGACAAGCCGGTAAAAGTGAGCATATTTTAGCCACTAATAATATTCCTATTATCCATAGCGATCGTGGTGGTCAGGTTACTTATCATGGTCCTGGCCAATTAATTGCATATATACTCATTAATCTACAACATTATAATATCGGCATTAAAACTTTAGTATGTCGTTTAGAACAAATGATTATTAAATTATTAATGCAATACCATATAATTGGTAGCACAATTTGTGGTGCTCCTGGGGTGTATGTGGATCAAAAAAAAATTGCCTCATTAGGCTTACGAGTTAAAAATAATTGTACTTATCATGGCGTGGCAATCAATGTTAAGATGGATCTGCAGCCTTTTAAAAATATAAATCCATGCGGCATGAAAAATTTACAGATGGTAAATATTAATGACTTTTATCCAGCCATAACAATTGATAATGTAATTACAGATTTAACAGCAATTTTTAATAAAAATTTTCAAAATTTTGGTTAAATTCACATGCACATGTTCGCTCAATACATACAACATATTACAACATGGTTACAAGCCAATCCTAATGAAGCTATATCTATTGCATTTATAATTTCATTAACTGAATCATTAGCCATTATAGGCGCTATTATCCCAGGAACAGTTACCATGACTACCATAGGGGTACTAGCTGGATCAGGATTGATGCGCATCGATTTAACTATATTAGCAACTTTATTGGGTGCCATTTCAGGAGATTTAATTAGTTATGCCTTAGGTTACGCCTTTCGTGATACAATACATAATTTATGGCCATTTACACGTTACCCACGATGGTTAGAATATGGTAAGAAATATTTTTATAATCACAGCTGGAAAGGAATTTTAATCGGACGTTTTATTTCACCAATTAGATCTATCATACCTATGATTGCTGGCATGATGCACATGCATTATTGGCGCTTTTTTATAGTAAATTTCTTTGCTGCACTAGCGTGGACTATAGTTTATTTATTACCTGGAATATTAATCGGTGCAGCCAGCATAGAATTTTCATGGAAAAAAATCTTGGAATTATTATTAGTATTTTGCGTGGCTATTAGTAGCATCATCAAACAAGTAATTTTATTTTAGTATAGCATACTATACTTGTAAAAGTTATTTCGTA
>CAXNCW010000079.1:0-5400 GCA_964200955.1 Legionellaceae bacterium | reverse complement strand
CTGGCATTATCAGCGCTAATTGAGAGAGTTTGCGCGACAGGTGCTGTACCTGTTGTGGTGCAAGGATTTGTGCCATCTGAAGTGGCGGTACTTCCTGGGGTTATTGTAATAGTACAGCTGCTGCTTGCTGCCAGTGATGAACTGCAATTTGAGCTAGCTGTCGTACCTGCTGGCCAGGTTGGGTAGCTGATGGAAAGATTAACCGTTGCATAGCTACCGGTGTTACTAACTGTAATGGTTCTCGAAAGACCTGAGCTTGGCGTCCCTGATAATCCATATTCAGTATATCCGGTTTTGCTTAAAGCCAGGCTGCTGACGCTGGTGCTTAACGTTGTGGTGTTGGTGACACAACTAACGGTAACATTAGTGACGTTCGAGCCACCCATGGTGCCACTACCATTGGTTACAGTACATGTTTGCGTGCTGGGTTGGGTTAGTACCGTAACACTGTAAGTTGCTCCTTGTGCCACTGATGTTGTAAAAGTAAATGCACCATTGGTGGTTATGGTCTTATTATCAGTAGCATTGTTTTGTAATACCACTGTACCTGAAAGGCTAGAAACCGTGCCGCCAACTGTATAGGCATTGGTCGCGCAAGTTAGTGCAACATTGGTAACATTAGAGCCACCCATGGTGCCGCTGCCATTGGTGACTGTGCACGTTTGCGTGCTGGGTTGGGTTAATACTGAAACGCTGTAGGATGCTCCCTGTGCTACCGATGTTGCAAAGGTAAATGCACCATTGGCTGATACAGTTAGATTATCGCCGGCATTGTTTTGTAATACCACCGAGCCTGATAAACCAGATGCGGTGCCGCCAACAGTATAGGCATTGGTGGAGCAGGTCACGGACACATTGGTGATGTTGGCGTTAGTTACAGTGCCGCTACCATTACTAACTGTGCACGTTTGAGTGGCAGGTTGCGTTTGTACCGTTACCGAGTAACTAAGCCCTGACTGCACTGGCGTTGTAAAAGTAAACGCACCATCGGCGGTCATAGTCAGAGCATCACTACCGTTATTTGCTAATATTAACGTACCAGACAGTCCATTGGTTGTGCCGCCGACAGTAAATGTCGTGGTTGATGCAACACTGCCACTTACTGATTGCGTAGCGCTAATAGTGCCCAAAGGAATATAGCCGGAACTACCAGTGGTTCCTGGAGTATAAACATAACCAGATGTATTTACTCTAATTCCAGCATTACTATAGGTATGATTAGGTATAGTAGTCGTAATAGCAAGTGTTGCACTATTAATGGTATAATTTTGACAGCTTAGCGGCGTATTGCCGCTAATGTTTAAACATAATGTGATACTTACTGATTGTGATAATGATGTTCCGCTTTGAGTTATATTAAATAGATTGCCAGAGGCGGCAAATGCATGAGTATTTAGCAGTGCTAATATCATGAGCGATAAATTAAAAATCCGTTTTAACATGTGTATTGTCCTTTTTGTATAACTATATTAATTATTAAATAATAATTGCGCACATAATTGCATTGGCGTAAGTGACTCCAGTGTTAAGTGTATTTAATACCTGGTTAGTATTCGTATGTAAATTGCCTTGGCCTAAATAGAAAAAACGGTAGCCACATTCTAATGGCGCCGCACCAAAGGTATTATTAATTTTTACACCTAATCCTGCTGTGGCGCTGAACGCTATGGTTGTATGGTTTGAAAAAATATTATCTGGAACCGTAACGCCGCCATCTAGTGATTGTTCGGTAAAGCCTGAGATTTGCATAAAGTTTGGGCCAATACCAGCATCTAAAGTTAATGCGTATTTGGGATATTTAGTTTTAATGGCTGATTTAGCCACAAAATAAACTGGGTAATTGGTGGTATTGTATTTGTAAGATAAGTTGGTAAATAAATTCTCTTGAATTACATCACCAGTAACTGCAGTTTTAGCCAAGTAAAAAGCGTTAATTCCATAGTTCATGCTGAATAAATTTTTATTTTGGCCATCTATAAAGTAACCTAAGCCAACTAAACCATTACTACTGTTATTGTTGTTTATTATAAATTCATCGCCAATTAAGCCTTGCATATTAATATGTTGAGCTTTACCTTGTCTGCTCCAATATCCGCCCAGTTGTAAAACTGGATGACCATGTCTAAGCTTTGAAGATAAATTAGATAAAAATTTAGTGGATAAATTTAAACTAGGTGTATCATTGATTGGCTGATTGGCTGATTGGCTGATTGGCTAGAAGCGTGGAAGGTAAAAAAAAAATTAGTCAAGATAATTAATGCGCAAATTCGCGCTGATTTTCTATTTTTATCCATAAAAATACTGCTTCCATTATTAATAAATAAATCAGATTAATATAAGTTAATCCGTATGTCAAGCTTTTTTTCGGAATATAGCGGTGAGCCACTGATGAATTTAGCGGTGCATTAACGGTGATTCATAGCGTCAAAATTCAGGCTCATCAAAGTTTTTTATGCTCGCCACTTACTCACAGCGATTTTTTTATAAAAATACCAGAAAAATATAATTTTAAATATATAAATCAAGTTGTTGAACTGCATATCTTCATCATAAAGAAGTTGGTAAAGCAAATGTATTGCCATTACCTGCTATTTTTTCTTTAGTATTTTTTACCGGTAAAAGAGTTGCTTTCTTGCGATATTTATAATCAATCAGCGTTGCATATTATCTGAATAAATAATATCATAACATAATGCTGTATTTTCAAAATATTTCACTGATGATAATGCTAAATCAACAATTTTTTTTAATTGTTCATCATCAGCTTGAATTTGACTCACATCCATCAATAAATCAGTAAAAAATATTGGCATTTCTTGGCAAGCAGGTGTATTAGCGTATAATTTGTGAATTTGGATAAAAATATAATATAACAAATCTTTATTTAAAATAATTTGATCAGTTACATCATGATTATTGTTATCTTCACCAAACAATAACCATCCAGGGGATACATTGAGATGTTTTGCAATATCGATTAATTTTTGTAATTCAGGAATAGATTCTCCACGCAAATAACGACGACAAATTTGTATAGAATATCCAGTAATCTCAACTAATTTTTGAATGCAAACACCAGAGACTGAGCGACTGGAATGTAAACCAACCGCCAACATAGAATGTTTTAATCTATAAGAAAATTGCTGATTGAAATTTAATGATTTCATATAATGACCAATAATTTGTGATTTATTATAACAAAATTTATCAGCAAGTACCAACTCTAGAATTTACGAAATCATGAGTTTCTATTAGAAAATACTGGTTGACAAAGTAAGGTTTGTATTTTACATTAACACCGAAACTTAAAGGAAAATAGTTTCAAAATAGCAGTAAACCTCGCGTTTGATTTACTTGATGAAGATATTTCTAAAAGTAAATCAAACTAAAAAATAAAATCAGCAATTCCCGCCAATAAAAAATCTTGCATCACAGTAAGGTTTTTAAGTGCATTATGAAAAAAGATGATGAGGGTAGATTCAATATGGGTATTGATGTAGCAAGGAAGCTGCGTAAAACAAGTACAATCTCAGAAATTAAGTTATGGCAATATTTGAGAAACAACCGATTTATGGGATTAAAATTTAGACGACAATATTCTGTTAGCAAGTATGTTGTTGATTTTATTTGTCTAAGCCAAAACCTAGTGATTGAGTTGTATGGAGGGCGGCATTCAGTTCAATTAGATTATGACAATAATCGCACAAAATATTTAGAACATTTTGGTCTTCGAGTATTAAGACTTTGGAATCATGATGTTTTGACACGATTTAAAATAGTTTTAGAACAAATACGCTTAAATATGGTAAAAGGAATTATGTGTGCTACGACGGTAATTGCTGAAATACAATCTTTTTTCTTGACAAATAAACAAACTACTGCTGTACTGAATAAAATCATTTATTTAAAAATAAAAGCCAAATATATAATGATAAATAAAACACTCTTTGTAATGTTTTTCTTGGGTTTAATATTCTCGTCAAATGGTTTATTAATCAGTTGCGCTAATAATAAAATTTTTATGAAATCACCAGTAAATATGCCCAGTGACGACGCAAATATTAAACTTGCTGAAGCCGCCTCTTCTATTAGTAATTCCATGATGGAAATAGCTAAAATTGAAAAAGTTATTACACCACCACCTAGAGACAATATATTAACCATTCCTAATTCCTCTACTCTGCAAACACGCGCATCTGTTGATTGGTCAGGTCCGATTCAAGAATTAACTAATAAAATTTCCAATGCAGCACAATATCGTTTAAGAATTTTAGGCAAAGAACCTGCAGTACCAATTTTAATTAGTATTAATAAACAAGATGAAAGTCTTGCTGAAATTTTACGTGATGTAGATTATCAAGCCGGTACACGCGCTAATATTCATGTCTATCCACATAGTCAGATTATCGAATTACGTTATGCTAAAATTTATTCTTAAAATTACATCTTATATTACAATAGTACTTATTGTAATTGCATGCACTGCATCAACAGCAAATATACATACTGGCGACACTGATTCACTTACAGGCATCCAAGCAATTGGTAATAATAAAAATGCACAAACATCAGAATCTACTAATAAAACTGCAGCAACCAGTAAAATTCGTGAGATGGCTTTAAAAGAAATTGCTTTAAGTCTTGGGGCTCAAGGTGGTTTAGCATGTCGCTCTAAGTCTATTGATGAGGAATTAAGTAAACAAGCAAGATATTTAGATAATATATTTGATTTTAATAGTTTAATTTTGGAAAGCAATGTACTACCGCCAGTATTACTAGAAGGTCGCAACACTTTAAATCTTGCTGATACCCAAACCATCAGAATTTCTGACAGAACTTATAAAGTGACAAAACAAGCACATTTTATTACCACGCCACCTAATTGGCGTCAATATTTATGGATGGATTATAAGAAGCCTGAGTATCCAGCGACATCTTTATTACCAAAAAATTTATCTGAAAGACAATTATGGTCAATTTATGTGGAAAAAGGTTGGCGTCAAGGTGTAGAACAAGCCGGAACAATTTTAGAAGAGAGTCTTGCTCGTATTAAAGAAGATTTTGATGGTATGATTTTATATCGTAAACTATTAGCCATGAATATGGTTTCACCGCCATATGTATCTCATACAGATCTTGGTGTAACTGGCGATGCCTCGGAAATACATATTGATGATAGAGTCTTACGCATCACCGCTCTACCAGCATTAAATATCAACAGCAATGAATGGCGCGCTGCGGTCGCTAAAGATGAGCAAGCATTAAAACAATTTAATAATATGGAAAAAATCATCGACAATGCTAAAATTAACATTAATAATTCATGGAAACCAATTATCGACCCTGTTAGTTAATTATGCAAAAAAATATTAATTTAATGCCAGATGAACCCAATCGTTT
>CAXNCW010000078.1:0-5410 GCA_964200955.1 Legionellaceae bacterium | reverse complement strand
ATATTGAAGGAACAGTTACAGAGGTTTTTCAAATCACGCAGGTTTATCAAGATAAACATGGCATGTGTGAGTTTAATATCAGTAGTGTGGGATGGGTATCAAGGCAAGAATGCATTGATCTCGCAAAGCAGGGTCAATTGGATGTTGTGATTTGTATCACAGCGATAGGACATAGTTATATTCGAGGGAGGGCAAATAGTTCAATTAATCCTTGTCTGAAGAAGTTAGTTATTAAAAAGTCAAGGAAGGACAAATGAAGCAATTTTTAACTCTTATATTCAATATATTTTTGATGAGCTCAATTTATGCAAAAAACCAAACTGTTTTTTATGAGCCTCATCTCACTTTATTAACAGGCGAGATCAAAATGTTAAAGTTTCCTGGCCCGCCTAATTATACAAGCATTAAAGATGGGGATAGAGATGAAACGGGGCCTTATTTAGTATTAAACGTTCCAATTGACATAAAATCTAATTTTCATATACAGGGAAACGATACAACAGAGAAAAATGTTAAACTCGTTCAAGTTGTCGTTAAAAACAAGCGTAACTGGGATAAAATACGAGAAGGGAATTGTGTAGAAATATCAGGTACATTATTTCATGCTCTGACTGGACATCACCATGCCAGAGTATTAATCATGGTTGAGAAAGTGACCGTGATAAAGAAAAGATCTACTGAGACTAATGCAATGCAACTGACGAAAGAAGATTGGCAATTTTTAGATCATGAAAACTTGCAAAATTGACTGTGGGGAGTTTATGTATTTGAACACGAGCACAGTCATACATCGTAGGACCGATTTTTCGGGGCACCATAAGAACATGAGTTTATAAAAACGTCTGCGCGCAGACGTTTTTAATTAAAATCTGGGTTGATTCTACACTGGACATCAAAATGATCATAGACCATTACCCTTACCCCACCTCTCGATAAAATCATTAAAAAATGACTGTGGGGAATTTGCGTATTTGAGTACGACACTGTTATACTTCGTTAGACATTTGTAGTGGATGTCTGCGATAAAAATGATAGTAAAATCAACTTGTTATTTCTAGATTGCGGGACTCATAATCCGTTGGTCCAAGGTTCAAGTCCTTGTGGGCCCACCATATAAATCAAGCAGTTACGGTAGTATTAGAATAGTTCAAAAAAGTCATGTAGACGCAATGTAGACATTATACTGAGGAAATTTTTAGTTTTAAAAATTTAATATCCACTAATAGTTCAGGTACAGAGAAAAATGGATATTTTTCCAGATCAAAAGGAATTAAAAAAAAGAACCCCGAAAGTCACTCAAAAAGAATTGGTCCTGAGATTTTTTGTCCAGCAACAAACTTCGTGTTTCAAAGAAATAATACCAATTGATATTGATTGCAACCCATAATTCTTGTGATAAGATACGAAACACCAAGTAGTAAAGGCCAGTATTATGGAAGTTCAAGCACAAACATCTCACGGTGAACAAGAGACTAAAACACATCCGTGGCGTATATGCGGCAAAGGTAAACATTTAGTACGAGAACATGTAGTAAACGTTCCTCCAAGCAAAAAAAATCCCAATGGTAAAAAAGCCATTTGGCATGAGCATTGCGCCCTTAATCCTTCACATAAAGATGAATTGTCTTTCGCAGAAATGCAACATATTAGCAACGCTTATTTTGCTGACCTAGCCGGACCTCCTGCCGCTAACGTTCTAAAATTCAATCATGCAGATGAATACGATCACCTAATTCGTGGCTGGGTTCAGTACTGGAACGATATCTTTAAACTGGATGACCCTCTTGATCCTAACGTCGTAAAAGCATTAATGGCGACGGAATCTAGTTTCAATCCCACACCCGGACGTTACAAATATGTCTATGGATTAATGCAGTTAATGGGTAGTACACACCAATATCTTGGTGGAGCAAAAAATGAATTGCACGATCATTTTTTGCGGGTCTCTACAAAAGAACTTGTAGATCCATCTTGTAATATTAGCGCTGGTGTACGTTGGCTTTTTAGAAAAAAAGAAACAGCTTCGGCGTTGTTAAAGCGCCATGCTTCATGGGAAGAGACAGTCGAAGATTACAAAGCACTTTTATCAAAAAGGCTCAAAGGACTGCCTTATAATCCTAAACCAATGAATGATTTTCGTAAATTTTATCAATGCTTACAGACAAATACACCATGCGATCCAATTACAAATTAGGAGCTGCATTGATTTTATATGCACTCAATGCATGGTGCCTTGATCCATCTATTAAACAAAAATATCCTGATGGCTTATTAACTAATGATTATGGCATTCTCAATGAAAAAGACCTAGCCGATTATACGAAACAGATGAAGCCAATGCCGTTCACAGGCGGGCATACAGGCTATAACTACTGGCAATGTTTTCCACGAAAAAATATTTCCGTTAAGCTTGAAGATTTAGGGTATTCGTCAGAGGATTTCGGCTGGAAAGATACCGCAGCAGAAATTTCTATTACCGTCTGGATAAAATCAGGGGTTGTCCATGAATATGCCATGCGTCGTTTTTTTACTGTTCACGATTTTTTAAAAGACTTCAATCGCTGGCATCAACTCATGCATAAAGAAAAACATGTATGTTTAGCAGGGCATTTTGTGGGGCATGAAAAATATATTGAACGTGGTGTTGGGGTCGAATCATATGGGTGGATTTTTGATAAGATCAAAACTAAAAAAGGATGTGCTTCTTATTTTACTGGCAATTGTTAACAATAATGCTCTCAAATATTTGGGTCTAACTGTACCCGTTTGGTTAAGCCAACTCAACACATAGTCTTTTTCGATCGTATTCGGTGGAAGATTATGTTTTTTTGCTTCTTCCATAATTTCTTGTTTATTAATCATATAACTCTTTCCTTCCATGATTCAGGAACCCAAACACGCCAACGTGTAATCAGTTTTTCACACGGTTGAGCAGGATTAAGCTTAGCATAACCGGTTGTTAAATTTTGGGCACAATATTCGATTAATCGTTGTTCTTCTGGAAAATAAAGATCCAAAATAAAACCAAGGCGCTTCAAAGACGCACCATTTTTGGATTTATTCAGATATTCGATAAATAGATCAATGTTTTTCATGTCTGACCTGAGATAGTTTCCCAGTACATCAACAATAAACCGCAATCCGCCACAAAAATCTGGAAACATTAACATATCAACCAAAGTACGTGTTGGATCTGAAATCTTGACTTTTACACCCGCCAACCAGACTATTTTCAACCCGTACAAGTATCGCGGTTTTAATGTATGCAGAATATATTCATTACCAGCCTTATTTAAATTATTCTAAAATTCAGTTTTATTAATTAAAATATTCTTAAAGTCATAAAATTAACTTATAACATTCCAATATTCACACTTTTCATCTATTATACTCTATAATTCTCATAATCAATTACCCGAAATACAACCGAGACATCCATGCTCAAAATTGCAAATACTACACAAAATGCCAAGCAATTATCTAGAGAATATCAAGAAGGCAGGCTGCGAAGGATATATCATGGCATTTATACTGATGACTTGAAGTCTGAGATTAATAAAGTCGTCATTCAAAACTGGATGCAGATACTTCCCAATATAGTATCTCAAGGAGTACTTGGTTTCAGAACAGCCTTGGAATTAAAGCCCCAAAGATTAGGAAACGAAGCAATTATCTTTGTGATTAGCTCTTATGTAAAAACCATCAAACTACCAGGCTTAACGATTAAAGTGTACAAAGGTAATAATAGTGAATTCATCGAACAAATATTGCCCAATTTATTCAGGAGCAGTATGCCTCGCGCCCTACTAGAAAACCTCACTACAGTAAAAGGCTCTTCTATTGGCATTAAAACGATGGAAGCAAACGGTGTCGAAACAGTTCTTGCGAAAGAATTACACACACGTGGTGAAGAAAGCATTAATCGCATCAGAGACGAAGCGAAACAAATTGCCGAGAAATTGGGGCATCACAAGGAATACAAAAAACTAAATCAGATTATTAGTTCTTTATTGTCAACTCATGCTAATGAAAACATGTTATCCTCAAATTATGCAAAAGCTGTAGTTCAAAAAAAGCCTTATGATGAGCACAGAATACACCTTTTTGATGAATTGACAATCTATCTTAACAATTGCACCCTTTTGAACAGAGAATATGAATACAATTCCGCCTCTTTCAAAAACCTAAGTTTTTATGAATCCTATTTTTCCAACTTTATTGAAGGTACAAAGTTTATTATTGATGAGGCAGAGGAGATCGTATTTAAAGGAATAGAGATAAATAATCGCCATGCAGATAGCCATGACGTATTATCTAACTTTCTCATTACAAATGATTATTCTGAAATGAGTATTACACCCAATACTCCGGATGAATTAATTGAGATATTACAAAGAAGACATTCTATTCTGATGAAAGAACGCCCCGAAAAACGTCCAGGAGAATTTAAGACAAAAAAAAATAAAGCAGGCAATACTTTATTTGTATCACCAGAAGATTTACTTGGCACATTATGGCAAGGATTTGAGCGTTATAAATTACTTAAATCAGGCATCGAAAAAGCATTATTTATGCAATTTCTAATTAGTGAAACACATCCGTTTGATGATGGAAACGGCAGATTATCAAGAATCATGATGAATGCCGAATTAGTCTCTGAGTCTCAATACAAAATTATTATACCTAATGTTCACCGTGATAATTATCTTAATGGTTTGAGGCTTGCATCACGAGATAAGAATTTCAGAACCTATGTGAGGGTGATGGATCAAGCTCTAGCTTATACTGCATCAGTAAATTGGCTTGATTATGGAGAAGCGAGAGAAAAGTTAGAAAATGACAGTGTAAATCTTTCATCTGATGAAGGTGTTCCAACTTTTAACCGTGTATTAAAAACATTGAAGCTGTCAGATTTACCTGCTTAATCTAAAAAATTCTGACACTTTCGCTCTGTTTTTTCTTGCATTACTCCCTCCACATGTGTGAAAATTATTCCTTATTTACTTAAAAAAAGTACACCAACATAAAAAAGAGGATCTTTTCATGGAGCAGTTAGCGTCAAACGAAGTGGAATATTCTAAAAATCAACTGCAAGAGCTCATCAAACCCTATCAACAAGAACAAAATCGTCGTCAAAAAAGGTCTGATTTTTTAAAAAAATGCATCCAATGCGTTGAAAAAAATGACTTTTTTCAGCTGGATGAGCTATTAAGAAGCAAAAATGCTAACGACGTTCTGGATGACCCTCACTTTAAATCGTGTGACTCTATTTTTAATCAACTGCGACAGTTTGCAGAGACTCAGGTAGATAATTATCGTGTAAAATTTAAAAGCACTTTGCTCGAGCTGGCGCAAGAAATTGGTCTTCCTTTGGAAGTCGATCTTCCCCGATTTTCCGTGTTAAAAGGGA
>CAXNCW010000077.1:0-5429 GCA_964200955.1 Legionellaceae bacterium | reverse complement strand
CTATTGGTGATGTCTTAGGTAAATTTCATCCACATGGTGATTCTGCTTGTTATGAAGCCATGGTATTAATGGCACAATCATTTTCATATCGCTATCCTTTGATTGATGGTCAGGGTAATTGGGGGTCCACGGACGATCCAAAATCTTTTGCGGCGATGCGCTATACGGAAGCACGGTTATCAGAATATGCTGAATTATTATTATCAGAATTAGGACAAGGTACAGTACAGTGGGTTGATAATTTTGATGGTACTTTACAAGAACCCAAATTATTACCAGCAAGATTACCTAATGTGTTATTAAATGGAGCCACAGGTATTGCTGTGGGTATGTCAGCTGATATTTTACCTCATAATTTAGTTGAAGTGGCCAATGCTTGTATTTATTTATTAGATAATCCTCTGGCAACTCTTGATGATATTTGTCAGTATATTTTAGCCCCAGACTTTCCAACTTCCGCGGAAATTATTACCACACCAGAACAAATTAAAATGATGTATGCCAATGGTATTGGTGCAATTAAAATGCGTGCAGTATATACACAAGAACAACCACAGCAAATTGTTATTTCTGCTTTGCCACATCAAATTTCTGGGGCTAAAATTATTGAACAAATTGCCCAGCAATTACAGCAAAAAAAATTACCCATGTTAGAAGATATTCGTGATGAATCTAATCATGAAAATCCTGTGCGTTTAGTGCTTATATTGGATAATAAATTTGTTAATATAGCAGACTTGATGCTGCATTTATTTGTTACTACTGATTTAGAATGTAGTTATCGTGTAAACTTCAATATGATTGGTTTAGATGGTAAGCCAAAGGTGAAAAATTTATTAACAATTCTTACCGAATGGTTGATTTATCGGCGTGTCACAGTAAAAAATCGTTTACAATATCTCTTAGATAAAACTATTGCACGTTTACATATTTTATGTGGATTTTTATTAGTATATTTAAATATTGATCAAGTTATCGCCATAATTCGCGCAGATAATGATCCTAAACAAGAACTAATGCTAAGTTTTTCACTGAGTGACGTTCAGGCAGAAGCAATTTTAGATATGAAATTGCGTTATTTAGCGCGTCTTGAAGAATTAAAATTACAGCAAGAATTAGATCTGCTTATGCAAGAGCGTGATAAATTACAACAAATTCTAAGTGATGCTAATCACTTAGATCGCTTAATTAAAACTGAAATCATATATGATCGCGATCGTTTTGCCGATGCTCGTCGATCGCCATTAGTTACAGGGAATACTGCACAATTATTAACAGTACAAGAAATTATTAAAAATGAACCGATTACAGTAATATTATCAACAAAAGGTTGGATTCGTGCGGCTAATGGCCATAATATTAATGGTGAAAATTTAAATTATAAAGTTGGCGATAATTTTAAAATGCAAATTAATGCGCATACTAATCAACAAATATTATTTTTTGATAGCCAAGGTAAAGTTTATAGTTTATTAGGTAATGATTTACCATCAGCACGTAGTACGGGAGAGCCATTAACTACGAAACTTAATCCGAATGAAAATCAAACTTTCATCGCTATGATTACAGGAAATTCTGAAGATAGAGTCATATTAGCCAGCGATGCGGGTTATGGTTTTTGTTGTTATTTAAAAAATTTATATGTAAAAAATCGTAATGGTAAAAATTGTATTAAATTATCGCCAAATAGTGTATTATTGTCACCTATAGTATTAGATGCAGAACAACAGTTATTAGCATGTGTATCTAATATTGGCCATTTATTAATATTTAATACTAACGATCTTATGGAGCTGACCAGTGGCAAAGGGAATAAATTATTAAATATTGTGGCTAAAAAACATATATTACGTGAAGAATTTGTTAAAGATTGGCAAGCATTATCTCAGTATGAAAAATTAGTAGTCCATGCCGGAAAAAGACATTATGTCTTGCAATCTAACGAATTAAAAAATTATTATGCTGCACGTGGGCAACGTGGTAAATTATTGCCGCGTGGGCTACAAAATGTAACTAAACTGACGATTATGGAGTAATAAATTATGTTTGCTAAACAAAAAGAAATCAATAATTCGGGTACACAAATGGTGCATATGACGCAATTTTATACTTATGATTTTTCTGCAACTTTAGATTTTAAATATGTTGCTACGATGGATATTAGTAGTTGTGTAGTCATAATCATTAAAAATATAAATAATAAAAAATGTCAACAATTTGGTATGGCACATGTTAATCTTGCAAATGTTTTTTTAAGTGCTTCTGGCAAAGAGAATCTACAAGAATTTCTTAATCAATTTAAAGCTATTGGCGGTGATTTAACGACAGCATCCGTACAATTATTTGGTGGTCTGGCTAATGATCCTAATAATGTGCGTGTAAGAATTAAACAGATTTTACAAGAAATTGTGCCAAATATTAACATTAAAGAACCTGTTGGTTATACTAATGATATCGGTAATTTAATGTCAATTGCTTGTGATATTAATGGTACTTATATTCGCAAAATTACTATAGAAAATGGAAAAATTACAAAACGTGATTTTAATAGTAACGAAGCTGAGAATTTGTTATCTGATGAAAATATTAATAATATTATATTTAATGATCTAATAATACGTAATATAGTTTATAAAAAAACATCAGAATTTCAACAACAAATAAATAAATTATTTCAATCAGGCTTATCTAAAAACGATCCAAAATATCAACAAGAAGAACAGAATATCGCAAAAAATTATTGTAGAATGGAAGCAAATGGAATTAATGTTATTCAACAACAAAATAAAATTTAAGGCGTGCTGACAGTTGTCGTCACGCCCTACTGCTGCGTCTTTTAAACTCGCTCAATAAAGGGTGAATTTTACCCAACAAAAATCTGGGTAATTTTATTGGAGCAATTTAATTGAAATCGCAACAATTACAGAAGATTTCGTTAGAAACAAAGGTATTTATTACGCTGCAGAAGTAACATTAATCAAATTACTTAATAAAAAAACACAGCTACATTCAAAACCAGTGCTGAAATTCAAGAAAAGTATTATATGCTTTATACAACATGAATCTAAAAAAGCAAGACCTGGAGAACGCTTACTTGGTAGTAGCGAAATCATTGAATCGGTTTTTGGCAAACAAAAATTTATTGAAAAAGAACAATCAAAAAGTGGCTTTACCAGTTTGCTGCTTTCAATTGGCAGCATTGTTTCCAAAACAACTGCTGATGTAGTGAAGTTAGCCATGGAATCAACATCCACTAAAATAATTCGCGCATGGTGTCAGAAAAATATTAAAAAATCAGTGCAAGCAAAGAGAACTGAAGCGTTAAACGTACTGAATAAATTACCTATTTATTCGGTTGATGACAGCATCTCAAATGCCAGTAAGTTGGACACTCATCCAACGTGCGGCGCCAGATCAAAGACTGATCCTTGGTTAGATATACGGTATTACCATCAATCAGGCAAAGGTGATGATTTGGAATAAAACGGGAACCAATTAAATGCAGCGTAGATCAGTGATTTTCACCACCACAGGTGAGCACATCGGAATGTTGGAGCTATCACGACGTACTACATTGGTTTTTGCAGGTGTGCTGGGAGGAACAGCCCGCGGCTTACGCCGTCGGATTATTCCACCAGCGGCCCGTCACAGCAATCGGACCGAATGGTGTTGCGGTAAAACCAAAGCCTGCTCTAACCGCAGCTTAAGCTCGCCAAATTCCGTTGTTCTTACTTCACATAAGGCATTCACGGCCGCACGATCACCCGCGCACAGCGACCACGGCGTCCAATCGCCCGGCTGCTCGCGGCCCCAGGCGCACCCCATTCCACTAGATTTATATATCGCGAAATCGACGCCCAAACGACTCTCGCCCGCACGCCGCCGTGGAAAAAACCATGACTCCTTCCTGGCATAAACCCAAGTATTGAACGTTTGAGTCCGTTTGAGGGCTGCCTCCTTAAACGTGGGTGTTGGAACGAAAGGAGTTTGATTACAATAGTGATTCACAACATGCATGGGAACCAGTCGCTGGGCACCGCCCACGCCCGTCCGCCAATGGTTATTCATCTCATCCCAATGGTCGTTGATTTCAGCGCCGGGCCATTGGGTATACCATTGGGTATAATAATCAGCCTGCGTTTGTAGGGCTTGAATTAAGGGTTGAAAATCAAAATGCTGTTCTCCCTTGATGGTTTGACCGTTAAGCGTATAGGTGAGGCCTTCGTCCTCTACCTGCAGGTATTGCTGCAGTAGATCCTTTCGGAACTCATTACCGTCTGGAACTTCAGGAACATTTTTTAGTATCGCTTCCCACATGTGTCGGTCGAGCGCCCATAGTGCATATTGAAAGGCGGTGATGTTTTTAAACGTTCGGTCGGAGTAATCGGTGACGTCGCCTCGGTCTAATAAGAGGTCGGGGTATTTGCGCAGCATGGCTTCGACGGTTGACTGGTTTCCTTTGGCAACGTGAGTACATAACATGGACCCTAATGACGCCGTGTTAAAGTTGGCGCGAGTTTGTTTACAGCAGTTCGCAATCGCTCTTTGGTCTTTGGGTGTTAAGAAAGGATTAATCAGGTTAGGAACGATGTTCTTCGTTGTCAATACGCCATTTTCACTCAACCTGGTTATCCACTTATATAGGGTGGTTTTTTTAAAAGCATCTAATAATCCAAACACTGATTTAAAAAACCAGGCTTGAGAGGATAGACACAATAACGTGTAGATGTTTTCTGTAGTGGTGTTGACAGGGTCGATATTGGCGATAGCGCGGGCTAAGCGCCACGACCATAAAAGGAACCAGAATCGTTGATACCATGGAAGCGCTTGGTAGTCATCCTTTAGTTGTCTTAATTGTTGTTGGTACTCTGGTTGGGTAATTAGCATGGGTATTCTCTAAGTAAAGGTACCATTACCTGTATTATAAATTAACACTTTGTTTGTGTCAATACTCTGGGTCACCACTCATTCTATGGGCTGTTGAAACAACGTCACGGGGACGCAGGCCAGCTCGAGAGTCCGAAGTTTCAAGCCACTAATTAACTAATTGTTTAAAAATAGCTCCGCCATCAAACTTTTAAATTTAATGTTTGTTTATTAGTAAAATATCATTGAACCTACAGTTTGCTTAAGCAACCTGCTTTTCTTCCGGCGTAGAACGCTGTAATTGAGCAATATCTGTTCTATCCCATAAAAATTTCTTGAAGATTCTATGTTTTACCATGAAAATCACTTAAATTTGGCGTAAAGAAATCCAGTAACACAAAATATATTTTTTTGAGTTATATAATTGATGGTTTTGTAGTGGCGATTTAATTTAAACGATTAGGTTCTTTGTAAATCACCAAGGTATCCATATTCATGCAATGCCTTTAACCACCGTGGAGCATTGCGCGCAATCATCATTCCTTTATAGTCAATACCAGGAT
>CAXNCW010000076.1:0-5486 GCA_964200955.1 Legionellaceae bacterium | reverse complement strand
CAAATTAATGAGCGTACAGAAAATATTGGTGCAAGACGGTTATATACAGTGATGGAGCGTTTGTTAGACACCATATCATTTGAAGCTACTGATCAATCAGGATCTAAGATTTCCATAACTAAAACTTATGTTAATAAACATTTAGGTAAATTAATAGAAAACGAAGATTTAACTAAATATATTTTGTAATGTATAATCAATAAGATTTGCTAGCGCATTTTGTTAACTGATTTATATATTCAATTGCAAATTTTTTTAGAAACTTGTTTAGCACAGGTTCTTAATGTCGGCGATATATTAAGAATAATAAACGTGTAGGTCCTGACATAATATATAAAACAAAACCAATAAATAAAACCATAGATGGATTCGCTGCTATTGCCACAAATCCAATCACCATAAATAATAAATATAAAAACGGTACTTTACCTTTAAAATCAATATCTTTAAAACTATAATATTTAATATTGCTTACCATTAATAATGCGGAAACTACTGTAAGTATAGCTGTAGTAATTATAATCCATTTATTATGATTAAAATGATTTTTATAACATAGCCATGAAAAAGCAGACATAAAAGCAGCAGCAGCAGGGCAGGCAAGACCTTGAAAATATCTTGTATCCGTAGTCTTATCTATTTGTACATTAAAACGCGCTAAGCGTAACGCCACAGCTGCGGTATAAATAAATGCTGCTAACCAACCAAGCTTACCGAGGTGTCTTAATGCCCAACTATACAATAGTAAAGCCGGGGCTACACCAAAAGTCACCATGTCAGACAAACTATCGTATTGACCACCAAAAGCACTCTGTGTATTAGTTAATCGTGCAACGCGTCCATCTAAGCCATCAGCTATCATACCTATAAAAATAGCTATCACTGCAACCTCATAATGTGCTTTCATAGAGGCAACTATTGAATAAAAAGCAGCAAATAAACTCGCTGTAGTAAATAAATTAGGTAATAAATAGATACCGGTATGATTTTCTTTTGGACTCATAATTAACCACCAAATATAAAATTCTTTAATATTAATATGGAGCGTATGTGAAACCATTTTTATAAGTCAGTGAGCTAAACTCGCTATGCTTAAACAGCACCATCCGTTCCTATGTTATTTACTTAAAAACCAAATAGATTTTTAAATTTTAAAGCTGTTGCTGCTAAATCGCCAACAATTGAAGCTAATACTGCTGTCGTAGTTTTAAAATTCATTGCTAAAATGCCGGCACAAATAAATCCGATACCACGATGACCATCTTTAGGGCCGCCAGATTGACTCGGTGTAATTAATAATACACAACCACGCACAAAAAATACTAATCCTGCTGTTTGTATCAACAGTACAATAGAACTAATTATATCAAGTGGATTTGGTGTCGCATATGATAATATATTATCTAAACCAAAAACAGTTTTAGATAATGCATTTAATGTCGATGGTAAAAAAATTAAGAAAGATCCGCCAAAAACATACACCATTGCTGGAGACATGCCTTCCTCACCACCACCAATATTATTAAATTTATATAATTTTACTAATCCTATGATTACAAATATAATACCCATGATATAGGCAAATCCAGCAATTAAATGTTGAACTGGTGCTAATGTATTACTGATATTTTCAACAATTGAAACAAAATCCATAATTATCTTTCCAGAATACAATTATATTGTAATACGTTTATTAAAATATATTGAGAATCACATTCTCAAGTAGTAATATAAAGCAAATTAATCACCACTACTTGGATGATACATGCAAAGAATAAGATTTCCAATAACTTTAATGAACGCATATATGTTAACAAACGATGTTAAACATTTTATTTTTCATGTAAATGAGGAAGTTGATTTTTCATACATTCCCGGGCAGTTTATTACTATACATTTCACACATAATCAACAAAATGTAATTCGTAGCTATAGTATAGCTAATCACCCTACGTCTGATCGTTTTATTGAGATTACAGCGAGTTATATTAAAGATGGTGTTGGGAGCAAGTTTTTATTTAATTTAAAACCTAATGACAATGTTAACATTACTGGCCCATTTGGACGTTTAATTTTGCGTGATCCTGAGCCTCAGCGTTATATATTGGTTGCCACTAGTACTGGTATTACGCCATATAGAGCTATGTTGCCGATATTAAAACAATATATACAGGGTAATCCATTATTTAAAGTAGTTATTTTGCAAGGAGTACAAACTAACCAAGATATATTGTTTGCTAAAGAATTTAAAAAAATAGCTGAGGAATGCCCACAAATAACTTTTAGAGCGCAATTGAGCCAACAAAATACCAATCTTAATGCTCATGAATACTCAGGTTATGTACAAAGTGCTTTTGATGAATTAAATTTAAATGTAAATGAAGATCGCATTTATTTATGCGGTAATCCTGCAATGATTGATGATTCTTTTCAATATTTAAAAAATTTTGGATTTATTACACAACAAATTATTCGTGAAAAATATATTTCATAGGAGATCTACTAATGTATTATGATGAATTAGCTACTACCATGGAACACTTATTGCAAGATGACAAAGGCATTTTAGCTGCTGATGAAAGTATTGGTACTATAGGCAAACGTTTTGATTTAATTAAAGTTGCAAACACCGAACAAAATAGGTTTAATTATAGATTATTATTAGCTAATACTCAGGATTTAGAAAATTATATTAATGCTGTGATTTTGTTTGAAGAAACATTTAATACTTTTGATGGCAAAAACGTCGCAAATATTTTTGCTGCTAAAGACATTATTCCAGGTATTAAAGTTGACAGGGGTTTAGTAAATTTACCAAACACTAATGATGAAAAAATTACTCAAGGTTTAGATGACTTATCAGAACGCTTATTAAAATATAAGACATTGGGTGCGAAATTTGCTAAATGGCGTAATGTTTATTTAATTACCAGTTCGACTCCAAGTCTAACTGCGATTAAATCTGGAGCTGAAATTTTGGCGCGTTATGCTGCTACTTGTCAATCATTAGGTATTGTGCCTATTGTCGAGCCTGAAGTGCTAATTAATGGTGATCATTCTATTGATCATTGTGCCGAAGCTACTGAAATTATTTTACATGAATTATTTAAAGCGTTATTTATGCATCAAGTTGAATTAGAAATGATAATTTTAAAACCAAGCATGATCACATGCGGTAAAAATCACCAACCATTTAATACTCCAGAAGAAATTGCCGAATACACTATTAGTGTATTTCGTAATACAGTACCTGCGGCTGTACCTAGTATTAATTTTCTTTCAGGTGGCCAAACAGCAGAGCAAGCAACAATCAATCTTAACGCAATTAACAGTGTTGGAGAACAACCATGGAATCTTAATTTTTCTTATGGACGGGCTTTACAAGATCAGTGTTTACAAATTTGGCAAGGACAAGAAAACAATGTTCAGTTGGCGCAACAAACATTATTAAAACGTGCAAAACTTAATAGTGCTGCTTGTTTAGGTAAATATACTAAAAACATGGAAAAATAAATTTTTAATAAAAATTTAAACTTAGTTATTGGTTATCCATTAACACATTCACAAAGTCCATTATTACATAATACCGTATATGATGTATTAAAGATTGATGCTATTTTATTAGCAAGATCACATTTGCATTTGTCATCATTAATACAGGCTATTAAAGTGTTGTCAGTTAAATTAACTGCTGTGACTTCGCCGTATAAAGAAAAAATTATTCAATATTTAGATGAATGCAGTCTTGAAGTACAAGAATTACAAGCAGTTAATACGGTTATTTTAAAAAATAACAAATTATATGGTTATAATACTGATATTTTTGGTATTAATTTTGCATTACAAAACATTGATCTTTATAATAAATCTATAGCAATACTGGGTGCTGGTGGGGCTGCTAGAGCTATTGGTTATGTTTTAAGTAGACATGCGGTTCAATTATTTTGGATAAATCGTACACCAAGTAAAGCATTACAATTATCGCAAGAATTTGGTGGTAATGTTATTGCTATCAGCAAATTATCAGAAATAAAAATTGATATTATTGTGAATACAACCACAATAGGCATGTATCCTAATATTAATGAGTCACCATTACCCAATTATAAATTTAGTAAACATCAAGTGGTGTTTGATATGATCTATAATCCATATATGACTAAATTATTACAACAAGCACGGCACGATCAAGCACAAATTATTTCAGGAATAGATATGTTTATTAGTCAAGGACTAAAACAAATTGAATTATTTATTGAAAGTGCAATTGATATTGCAGAAATTATTGATCAATTAAGAATAATTATTATCAAAAATCAAGAATCATTAAATAATTCTTGAGTTGACGCCAATATATGCCAACCTAAATTGGTTAAATTTTGACTTGTAATAAACAAATATTTCTTTTCTATAATTATCATCAAAATATCAGCACCCATAGCCCCACAGCCCTTTGCGGCCAAAATATTTTGATTTTGTTGTAATTGTTTTATGTATTTCAATGTATGTTCTGCAACTAAGTTATTATTTAATAATGCATAATAATAATTATTAACTGCTGTAACTAATTGACTCGAATTATTATCAATAAATGCTTGTTCTGCTTCTGCCACAATATTTGCAAGTTTATTAATGGCAGGAGGTAATACTGTATTTTGTAAATATTCATGTGTTGCCAATTTTTGACCACTATGAATTAATAAAAAAGTAATATCATGGAAATCCCAATCATAAGATCGAATAATATTTGCTTCTTGATTAATATACACGCACCTTGAATGGGACTGTGCAATAACATCATAACCACTGGGTTTTAAACCTCGATTATTCCAGCTATATTTATAATATTCATTTTGTAGAGAGCGCAAATCAAATTGTCTATTGTTTATATAACAGCAGGCCAAATAAGCACCAATAAATTGCGCACTAGAGGCACCCATACCGCCTTTACCACAATAAGGATCCTCCCAAATAACTTGATCAGCAATATGATGATCATTAAGAAATTTTCCAGCGGGTGAATCCTGGTGTATAATTTTCTGTTGTGTAGGGGGCCCTAAAGTTAGCTGAAAACATGGCGTAGTTGTTAATATAATCGCTGGTTGCGCATTTAATGCTATATACTCTCCAACTAAAAATGTTTTCGCAGGTATTTGCCATTTC
Source organism: Legionellaceae bacterium (assembly GCA_964200955.1). Taxonomy (GTDB): domain Bacteria; phylum Pseudomonadota; class Gammaproteobacteria; order Legionellales; family Legionellaceae; genus CAXNCW01. The sequence continues at coordinate 323 of CAXNCW010000076.1, read as the reverse complement.
ATGATTAAATTCTATTAAATAGTTGATTATTACCAGCATATGGTAAATCAATAAATTCTTGTATACGTATTAATTGATTATATTTCGCTATTCTATCTGTACGACATAATGATCCAGTTTTAATTTGTCCACAACCAGTTGCAACCGCTAAATCAGCAATAAATGTGTCCTCAGTTTCACCGGATCTATGTGAAATTATACATTTATAATTATTTTGTTTAGCAAGCTCAATAGTTTTTAGCGTTTCAGTTAATGTGCCAATTTGATTAAGCTTAATTAAAATTGCATTAGCCATATGCTTTTCAATCCCTTGTTGTAAAATA
>CAXNCW010000075.1:0-5496 GCA_964200955.1 Legionellaceae bacterium | reverse complement strand
TCTTTAACATATTGAAAATACATAGAGCCAGTTAACATCATTGTAGTGATTAATATGGTTAATATTGGTCCCCAAATGCCAGGTGATTTTATGTTGATAATTTTTTTCATAATTTTTAATTTTGCTAATTGTAATTAAAGAATCTAGACTTACTAAATATGATTATAAATTTAGGAGATTGATATGAAAAAAATACTCGCAATCATATTGTTTCTCAGTAACTCAATAGTATACTCAGCTTCTATAGCGTATTATGGTACCGCATTATGTGCTTATCCACAATACGAATGCTTAAAAGTAGGGCGTGGACAAAATTGGCAAACATTGTTTCCAGATCCAGATCAAAGAGATTTAGTGCAACGTTTAAACAGAACTTATAATCAAATTTGGTATGGTCGAGAAATTGTTGTTCCTAAAAATTTAACCACAACTACTTTAAATGACGTCTCGCCATTTCCACTTATGGTAAAAAATATTGGTGAAAAACAGATTATTGTTGATCAAGATAAATTGGCTTGGGCTGCATATGATCAATTTGGTTATTTAATTAAATGGGGGCCAATTTCTTCTGGCCGTGATAAATGTACGGATAGTTCTAATTCTTGTAATACTTTAACTGGTATTTTTCGTGTTTTTAGTAAAGAAAATGAGCATTGTCGTTCTAATACTTTTGATGGTGCACATATGCCTTATTGTATGTATTTTCATAAAGGTTTCGCTTTACATGGTTCTAATGATGTACCCGGCTATAGAGCGAGCCATGGATGTGTAAGGATTTTCATTCAAGATGCTAAATGGTTAAATCATGAATTTGTAGAATTAGCTAAAGAAGATAATGGTTATTTGGGTACTAAAGTAATTGTATTGCCATTGTTGCCATAGGAACGGATGCGAAATAACCACCAAAATAACCTACCACTTTTTGCTGGATACATCAAAACATGAAAGAAAATCATAATTGTCTATGGTATAATCCATTTAGAAAATCCACTGTAAGATGCTTGAGGAAAATATATGACAGAGACTACTGCCAGTTATGATTCATCTAATATTAAGGTATTAAGGGGTCTAGATGCTGTGAGAAAAAGACCGGGGATGTATATAGGTGATACAGACGATGGTACTGGTCTACATCATATGGTTTTTGAAGTAGTGGATAATTCTATCGATGAAACTTTAGCTGGGCATTGTAAAGATATTCATGTGACTATACATACCGATGAATCAATTACTGTCAAAGATAATGGTCGCGGCATTCCCGTAGATATTCATGCAGAAGAACAGCGCTCTGCTGCAGAAGTAATTATGACAATTTTACATGCTGGTGGAAAATTTGATGATAATTCTTATAAAGTTTCCGGTGGCTTACATGGTGTTGGTGTCTCTGTGGTTAATGCATTATCAGCTGAATTACATCTAAAAATTTGGCGTGATGGTAAAATATACGAACAAGATTATCACGATGGGGTTCCTGTGGAACCGTTGCAGATTACTGGTGATACAACCACAACTGGCACGCAAATTTGGTTTAAACCTAGCCAGAATACTTTCTCTAATATTAATTTTCATTATGATATTTTAGCTAAAAGATTACGTGAGTTATCTTTTTTAAATTCAGGTGTTGTGATTAATTTATATGATGAACGTGTACAAAAAAAAGATATTTTTTGTTATGAAGGTGGTATCAAAGCTTTTGTTGAACATTTAAATCGTAATAAAACTCCAATCATCCCTACTGTGTTTAGTTTATCGGCAGTAAAAGATAATATTCAAGTAGATTTATGTATGCAATGGAATGATTCTTATCAAGAAACTTTTTTTTGTTTTACAAATAATATTCCACAACGTGATGGTGGTACTCACTTAGCAGGCTTTCGGTCAGCATTAACACGGACATTAAATAATTATATTGAAAATGAAGGTTATGCAAAAAAAGCTAAAGTTTCGCCAAATGGCGATGATGCTCGTGAAGGATTAACAGCAATTTTATCAGTTAAAGTTCCAGATCCAAAATTTTCTTCGCAAACTAAAGATAAATTAGTATCATCAGAAGTAAAAACCGTGGTAGAAGCAGTTGTTGCAGAAAAATTTAATGATTTTTTATTAGAAAATCCGGCAATAGCCAAAATCATTGTCAATAAAGTTATTGAAGCAGCACGGGCGCGTGAGGCTGCGCGTCGTGCGCGCGAGATGACCAGACGTAAAGGTGCTCTTGATATTGCAGGATTGCCTGGAAAATTAACTGATTGTCAAGAACGTGACCCAGCGTTCTCAGAATTATATATAGTTGAGGGTGACTCTGCTGGTGGTTCTGCTAAACAAGGGCGCGATCGTAAATTTCAAGCCATTTTACCATTAAAAGGAAAAATTCTTAATGTAGAAAAAGCACGGTTTGATAAAATGTTAGCGTCACAAGAAATTGCAACATTAATTACGGCTTTGGGATGTGGGATTGGTGCAGAGGAATATAATGTTGAGAAAGTACGGTATCATCGGATTATTATTATGACCGATGCTGATGTTGATGGTTCGCATATTCGTACATTATTGTTAACATTTTTTTATCGACAAATGCCGGAATTGATTCAACGTGGTTATCTTTATATAGCACAACCGCCTTTATATAAAATTAAACGTAATCGACAAGAGCAATATATTAAAGATGATGAAGCATTATATAATTATTTAACTAAAAGTGCTTTAGAGGATGCGCAATTGCATCCAGCAGAAAACGCACCGCCTATATCTGGTAAAATTTTAGAAGAACTGGCTATACAATATAGAAATGTGGAGAAAATTATTCAACGTAACTCTAGAAGATATAATCATGATATATTAAAGCAATTGATTTATTTACCATTTTTACAAGTAAATGATTTTAAAAATTCTGAAATTATTGACAATTGGGCGGCAGCATTAAATACTAAATTAATCGCTCTTAATTTAAAAACAGTACAATTTGCTATTGATATTACGCATGATAGTGAACAAGACCATTATATTCCTAAAATTATAATTACTCAGCATGGTGTTAGCACGGCTATTGTTTTGAATATAGAATTCTTTTTATCTAAAGATTATAAAGAAATGTTAAATTTGGGTAACAAATTAAGTAATTTGCTTGAACATGGCGCATACGTTAAACGTTTAGACAAAGTACAATTAGTCAATAGCTTTGAACAAATGTTAGCTTGGTTGTTTGATGAAGCGAAACGTGGTCAATCAATTCAGCGTTATAAAGGTTTAGGAGAAATGAACCCTGATCAATTATGGGAAACTACTATGGATCCATTAACACGCAGAATGTTGCAGGTTACAATTGAAGATGCAGTTGTTGCTGATGAAATGTTTACTACATTAATGGGTGATAAAGTAGAACCACGGCGTGAATTTATTGAAAGTAATGCATTAGCGGCTGAAAATATTGATGCTTAGGATCGTTAAGGAACGTTTACGAAATAAGTTCTTATTTTTGATTGAGATTCTGTTTGAGAACAGCGAGTTTAGCGAAAATAAAAATAGAAATTTATTGCGTTCATGATCCTTGATAATTATTTTTATTTATATGGCTTGATTGTGCGCTGTCTGGAAAATAATCAAATTTTATTTTACTACATAATGCATATAATTTTTGGATAAGTTCTGTTGTTATTGCTTGAGATTGAACCGGATTTTGTTGCGCTGACAGCAATAGATTGTGTATTTTGAGATTATCTTCTAATTTTTGAATATTAGTATGAGTATCTAACCAAGCATATAGGTGTTGTAAATTTTGCAAACTAGTTTTAGGTATTAATTTAATTAATTTTAGTAATGTATGTATATATGGATAAATTGTTGTTATCAATAATGATCTGTGATGATTAAAAAAGTTAAATGCTGTTTGTTGCGATTGTTGTGATGATGTATGGCAATTTTCTAATAGTAATAACAATTCTTGTTGTAACAATTGTCCGTATTCGATATGTTTTTGCAGCGTGTCTTGATATAATATTTGCTGCTGTTTATAATGATTAAGGATTTCTTTATTAGTAGTGTGATGTTGTTTTTTATCGTCATTTGACGGCACCATATTATGGCTATGAATATCAATTAACTCGTTTAAGCATTCCAATTGTATTATGGTACCACGTTGTTCTTGAATAATTGGTAAAATTGTAATTGAGTTCTCACGTCCCATAATGATTTTAATTTTTTCTTCATCTAATTGTTGGATTATATATGTTAATTCTTGTTGGCGTGCATGAAGAAGATCTATGATTGTTGATTGTTGATGCCTGCGTAAATAGTCCTCATAATGATGTAAACGCTGTAATTGTAATTTATGTTGTAATTGGTCAGATGGATTAGTTGGTTGGTTGCATTCTAATTTCTTAATTTTTTGTGTAATTATATGTTGTTCATGATTTTTTTGTTTAGAGTTGATTTGGCTAAAGTTAATCAGGTGTTGGACAAGATATAAGTGTTCTGCGCAGATCTGTTGTTCAATGCTGAATTCTTGTTGTTGTCGGTGTAACTCTGTGATATTTGTAATTAATATATTGATTTGATTATTTTTTTCTATAATTTTAGTAGTTACATCTTGCATTCTTAATAATTCCCATTATCGATAAATAATAATTAGTAACGGATGCTAAATAACTTTTACAAGTAAGAGAGATGCTGTTTGAGCATAGCGAGTTTAGCTCACTTACTTGTAAAAGTTATTTCATAAACATTCCTTAATGTTGCCAACAATGGCGTGGATTTTTATTCCCAACGCTATCTATAGTTAAGCTTTTACATCGCTTATCATAATGTAGTTGCGTGTTATTTGCTATGGCTTCTAATATATAATGATTTTTTGTATGTTTGATTATTGCTAAATGATACCATCCAGCAGACGATAGATTCTGATTTTTTATATCAGTAGCTGTACCGGTACCAATTGTAGCATTAGCATAAGTATGGTTTGTAAAATAATGTTGTTCCATGCCTACAGCTAAATCAATTAATGATGTTTTGCCGTCACTACGTCGGATTATAGTCATATAGTTTATATAATTTATATAGGCGAAATTTGATAAAATACCAATAATAACGATAGTAATAATTATTTCGATTAATGTGAAACCTTTATACATAAATTCGCGTATCAAAAATTTGTGATATCGATATTATCGGTAATTTAGTAACGGATGCAAAATAAATTTCACAAGTGAGATAGATTTGATCTAAGCGTAGCTAGTTGAGCTCACTGATTTATAAAAAAACATCCATGGCTAGCAATTAGCCGCCCTCTATGAATGAAAATACCAGCTCTGTTATAATTCAATTTGTGTGAGTTACCTCAAAAGTAGTCGTTTCTTTTTCAGTAATGTAATTTCTGTACGAAAAACGGACTCGAGAAATCGGCACGCACCCTCGATTGTTTCATACATGGTAAAAAGTGTATTGAACGGATGGTAAATAGTCCTACTTGCTTTATGTAAGTAAGGCCAAACCAATTTCTCACGA
>CAXNCW010000074.1:0-5512 GCA_964200955.1 Legionellaceae bacterium | reverse complement strand
TAAGGATATTCAATCTTTATCCTCACAAATTTATCCACATTTATTTTTACAACCTCATGAAAACATAGAAATGGATATGATATTACTTAATAATGATCCAAATTATATTGCATCTTTTAAACAATTATTAGTTATAACATTACAAATTTATGCACATAATGACAATGACTATACTTTTATAAGCGAATTACTGCATAGTATGAGTGCAGAAGAAATGAAAGAATTAATACATATTTACAATAAAGCAGCAGAATCAAACAAGAATAATCTTAATTATATAAAATTACTTGAAAAAATTCAATATAATTACAATCTAAGCGATATTTTAGATTGTAATGACATTAATACCATTAAATTATTACCAATAGATACCAAATTAAATAAAAATAAAGAAACTTTACTGCATTTAGCCGCTGCCGCTAATAATTTAGAGCACATTGATCAATTAATAAAAGCTGGATACAACATCAATGCTGTTGATAGTCTCGGCAAAACAGCGCTACATACAGCAGTTGTCAATGGACATTGTGAACTTATGAATCAATTAATCAACACTTATAGTGCAAATATCAAGAAATTAGATCAGGCAGGAAATAATCTCTTGCATTTGGCGGCCTATAACAATCACAATGATATCATTAAAAAATTAATCGATGATCCACGCTTTACTGACAACCTAAATGATACCAATTATAAATTTCAAACACTTGCTCATATTGCTGCGCGAGAAATCAATGTAGATCTCATGCAGACATTAGCAGATAAATCGTGCATTGACTTCAAACGTACAGATAAAAAAAATCAGACAGTATTAGATATTGCAAAAGAAAATTATAAAAACAATCCACAGGATCCAGAATGCCGCAAAATCCTTAATATTCTTGAAAAGGTCACTGCAAAACAATTTAATATTAATAATCAAATAATGCAAAAATTTTAATATTTTTTCTAAATATACTATATTATATACTCGAGAGTCCGAAGTTTCAAGCCACTAATTAACTAATTGTTTAAAAATAGCCCCGCCATCAAACCTACCTATTTTTATACCGTCGCCAACGATAATTAATCGCCCATTTATTCGTACAATGCTATTAAATTGATTTAAAACTAACTGGACCCACAATTGCTGTAACATTTTTAAATCTACTGCAATTTTTATACAAACATACTTGAGAACTTCGGACTCTCAAGTTAAAAAATTATAGATTTACAGCGTAATTAACGGTTGCCGGCATAAATTAACAAAATTACATGTTTGACAAATTTTAAGATCATATGGTTGCGGTGTGACTATGCCTTGTACAAATTCTTGTGCTAATAGAGTTAGATTAGTTTTCCATTGCTGTTGTAATTGTTGCCATGGTTCTTTTGTAAGAGTTAATTTTGGTGCTTTATAGGCTTCTGCACTAATACCTTTAAAGTAAAGTTGATTATTTTTTATCGCTATAAAAGTTATGGCGTTAATTTGTTCATTGATTAATGAGTATAATAATAGTTGCGGTTCAACCGGCCTATCTGCGTACCATGGTGTAGTTTTTGGTAATTGGCTTTTGTAATCAATTAATAATTGGTTACAATTATTAATGAGATCTAATCTATCAATACGAATATTAAAATCTATTGATTCTAAAATTATTTTATAACTGGTTTCTAGAGCGATAATTTTAAAATTTTCTCTAGTTTTTTCCCAATTTAATAAAATATGAATTAATGTTTGTAAACGTTGGATTTCAATTTTTTGTATTAATGGTGGAAATGAATATTGGCGAGAAATTTTATAAGGGTTAAGCGTGATATTAATTACATTATTGACTAATTCATGTAAAACAGTTGTATCGACAGAGAGTAAGTTTTCTTGATTTTGTAATTTTTGCCAAATAGCGGCTAAAATCATGTGTAAAATTTTACCGCGTTCTATAGCATTAATACCATCATAAATTTGATTTTTTGGCATAGAATGTAAATGTAATCTATGCGATGCAAAGGCTTTAAACGGACATTGCGCTTGATGGCTTAATAAATTAATATTACCATTAATGATTTTTGTTGCTGATGTTAATTTATAATGATCAAAATAGGATATTAAAGCATGATTTTTATTAGGTATTAATTGCTGCGAATATAACGACATTTGCGGTAATAAAGCGATTGGTAAATTTTGTTTATCATTGCCGTGTGTAGCGTAACTAAAGATCACTGTATTACTCGAGTGCTGTAATCTTAAAATGGTTTTTATTGTAAATTCTGCTTCTTTTTGAATATTAGTATACGGTAGATTATATTTTTTTTGTAATTCCAGAGGAATAAATGCAGAAAATTTGATTTTTTTTGGTAAACAATCAGCTATCATGCCTTGAACCCATAAAGTATCGAATTGGCATCCAGCAGCTTCGAGTAACCCCATAATTTGTATGGTCGGGGCAGTAGCGGTTTCAGCTTGAAATATAGTATCCTGAGCTAATTTGGTAATGATATTAATGGCCTGGGATGCAGAGATAACTAATTGCATATTAAATCTTTGTAATTGTCGCATTTCGTCAAATAATAAAATAAAACGTTGATAACATTGATAGTTGAGAGAATTTAATGAAGAATCCCCAGGGAATTCCATAGTTTTTAATCTTATCTGGAATAAATTAATCCATTCGGAAATAGTTGCTGATTGAGGGTAAGTTAAAATTTGTGCAAGCACCGCAGCTAACCGTGGAGTTTTTATTTGTAAATGTTGAATGAAAATATTATAATTAATATTGTGTTCTTGTAATAATTCACTATCTTGTAAAAATTGTACCCGTTCTAGCATTTCTATGTCGGCATGCGCAATGAATGGCGAACTTAATAATAAAGTTGCATGATGGTGGCTAAGAATTTTTTCTTGCGAGCTATTAATTTCTAGCCAACATAAAGCATGTGCAATTAGAGTATACTCTGTGAGTGGTTGCCCTAAAGAAATATTCATTGAATTTGCAGATAGATGCTGTTGCAAAAAACGTTTTATTTTATCAATGTCTGTTTGTAATGTCGGAATAACAATACCAATTTTTTGAACATTATTATCTAATTGCAATTGTAGCCACTGCATTAATTGTGATAGTTCAATATTATTATTGTCCGCAACACATAAGTGACTATTATTCAGGTAATTATTATTTGTTGGTAAATCTAAATCAATATTAATTGTTCCTTGTGCTGCAAAAAATTGTTGTAATTGGCGTTGCTGCGGAGTGTAATCATCAAAACAAAACCAAACTATTTTTTGTGGGTATTCCTGTAAGTTATTTATTAAATATGGAATAATTTGTTCTGGTGTAACTGAGTTAAATTTTGTTAATATATGTAAGAAATCTTGTGACCATTGTTGAAATTGCATCGTTTGTGGTGTTAATTGAAATAAATGATGAGTTGTATCTAAGTTAAATAATTGACAATGTGACCATGATTTAAAACTTGCATCAATGACACTTTGGTTAATGTCTGCGTTGTGATTTTTAATTAATTGTTGCCATAAGTACATACTCTGTTTTGTGGTTAATAATTGTGGATTTATTGCATGCCAAGATAGATTTTTATATAATTTTTCTATAAAAACCGAGTAAGAAAAACATTGTGGTTTAGGTATGATTTTTTGACGTGAGAAGATTAAATAATCATCTAATATAGATTTAGCTAATCTATTATTTGGGGTAATGACTATCGCTGGTTCATTTAGATAGGCAATGATTTTTTTATAATTTATATTCATTTTACGATTTTATATTTATCTATAGATTATAAAAGGTTTTTCTATGATAATACATTACTATATTACAATTTATGAGGTGAAGTAAGTGTCTAAATACACGAAAGCAATAAAATTTAGTGAACATACATTATTAATAGAAACTGGTGAAATGGCTAGACAAGCTGATGGTGCTGTATTTGTGAGTATGGCTGGCACGCAGGTTTTGGTAACTGTAGTTGCTAAAAAAGGTCTTGTTGAAAACAAAGATTTTTTTCCATTAACAGTGAATTATCAAGAAAAAACTTATGCTATTGGTAAAATACCTGGTGGTTTTAATAAACGTGAAGGGCGTCCCAGTGAAAATGAAATTTTAACTTCACGTTTAATTGATAGACCATTGCGCCCATTATTTCCTGATAACTTCTATAATGAAGTACAAATTATTGCAACAGTTATGTCTTTAAATCCTGATGTCTCTGCTGATATTTTAGCTATGATCGGTGCTTCAGCCGCATTGGCGATTTCTGGAATACCATTTAATGGTCCAATTGGTGCCGTGCGTGTTGGTTATAAAGACGGGGTGTATTTATTAAATCCAACTTATAAAGAAATTCAGAATTCTGATTTGGATTTAGTAGTTGCAGGAACTACCGATGCAGTGTTGATGGTTGAATCAGAAGCGCGCGAATTATCAGAAGAAGTTATGTTAGGTGCGGTGCTATTTGGTCATTCAATGTTGCAAAATGTTATTGAGATGATTCGTGATTTAGCAGCAGATGTTGGTAAACCAGCATGGAATTGGCAGCAACCTATAGTTAATCAAGAATTTAAACAAGTTGTTGCAGATATGGTTGAAAATAAATTAAATCTTGCTTACCAAATTCAAGATAAACAACAACGTCACCAACGTTTACAAGAAGTACGTCAAAATGTTATAGATAATATTTTAACACAGCATAGTGATTATAAAGTAGATGAGATTACTAAAGAATTGCATGCTTTAGAGTCTAAATTATTGCGTGACAGAGTATTACATGGTGATGCGCGGATTGATGGTCGTGATTGTTATACAGTTCGCCCTATATCTATTCGTCCGAGTATTTTACAACGTACTCATGGATCAGTATTGTTTACGCGTGGAGAAACCCAGGTTATTGTTGCTGTGACATTAGGTAATGAGCGTGATGCACAACTGTTAGATGGATTAACAGGTGAAGTAAAAGATAAATTCATGTTGCATTATAATTTCCCCCCTTATTCTGTTGGTGAAACTGGTATGACTGTGAGTCCTAAAAGACGAGAAATTGGGCATGGTAAATTAGCTAAACGTGCCATGATGGCTGTATTACCGGAATTCACTGAATTTCCTTATGTATTACGTGTGGTTTCTGAGGTTACTGAATCGAATGGTTCAAGTTCTATGGCAAGTATTTGTGGTACTAGTTTGGCCTTATGTGATGCGGGAGTACCATTGAAATCTCACGTTGCAGGCGTGGCTATGGGATTAATTAAAGATGGTGAGAAATTTGTGGTTTTAACTGATATTTTGGGTGATGAAGATAATTTAGGTGATATGGATTTCAAAGTTGCAGGAACAACAAATGGTATTACAGCATTACAAATGGATATTAAAATTACTGGTATTACTGCAGAAATAATTCAAGTTGCTCTTGAACAAGCATTAGTGGGACGCAAGCATATTTTAGAGATCATGAATAATTCGGTATCTAAACCTCGTGAAGAATTATCTGCATATGCTCCGAGAATTGTTAAAATCAAGGTAGCTGA
>CAXNCW010000073.1:0-5662 GCA_964200955.1 Legionellaceae bacterium | reverse complement strand
TGCGCAAGCACAAACTGGTACCGGTAAGACAGCCGCATTTGTTTTACCAATTTTAGAGAAATTAGTAATTAATTCACATGCAACACAAGCATTGATATTAGCGCCAACGCGTGAATTAGCCAATCAAATTGGTGAACAAATTCTAGCATTTACTACTCATCAAAAAAACATTAATATTTCAGTATTGTGTGGTGGGCAGGATTATCGTCGCCAATTAAAACAATTACGCGATGGCGCGCAATTTGTAGTCGGTACTCCAGGACGGATTTTGGATCATATTACTCGTGGTACATTAAAACTTGAGAAATTACGTACGATTATTTTTGATGAAGCGGATGAAATGTTGCGAATGGGTTTTATTGATGATGTTAAAAGAATTTTAACTTTATTACCTAGTAACACGCAAATAGCATTGTTTTCAGCGACAATGCCAGCTCCTATAAGGCAAATTGCTAACCAATTTTTAATTGATCCTATTTCAGTGTCAATAAAAATGCAAACGGCTACAGTTAAAAGTATCGCTCAGCGATATCTGACAGTGTCACCAGCACAAAAATCTATGGTATTATTACGTTTATTATTATCTGAAGAATATCAAGCAGTAATAATTTTTGTACGTACTAAAATTAGTAGTGAAGAAGTTGCTGATTTTTTACAAAAACATGGTTGTCAAGCTACAGCTATTCATGGGGATTTAAGTCAGCCATTACGCGAAAAAATTATTAGTCAGTATCGTGAAGGTGTGATTAATATTTTAGTTGCAACAGATGTAGCTGCGCGTGGTTTAGATGTCGAAAGAATTACACACGTAATTAATTATGATATTCCGCAAGATTGTGAAACTTATGTACATAGAATTGGTAGAACCGGGCGAGCAGGACGCGACGGCGTGAGTATTTTATTTGTTACTGTGCGTGAAACACGGATGCTGAGTAATATTGAGCGTCATACTCGTGAACGTATTGAAAAAATTTCACCGCCAAATGATCATGTTATTATGCAAGCACGTGAAAAACGGTTTTTATTAGCAATTAAACAACGAATGCAGAGTGCAAATTTTGTTATCTACAATGAAATTATTACCAATTTACTGCAGAATAATCCGGATCTATCAACACATGATATCGCGGCATCATTAGCTTTATGGTGTAATAATGATAAACCATGGCAGTTATCTTTGCCAAAATTGTCTCACTATGAAGATAAATCGCGGGCAGGTGGTGAGCGAGCGCGTGATAATAAATATAGCAATGCTAAAGTTGGCAATTATACTAATGCTCGTGGTCGTTTTGATCAAGATCGAGCGAGCTCTGGACGTGAACGTACTATGGGATCAAGAAGCTTAACACGTGCTTACGATGGATCGCAGATTTGTTATCGTTTGGACGTCGGTCGTATGCATGGAGTTAAACCTGGTAATATAGTTGGTGCGATTGCTAATGAGGGTGGGATCGCGAGTAAATATATTACCGGTATACAGATTAATGCTGATCATTCTACTGTCTATTTACCACAAAATATTTCTCGAGAAGTGTTAAATGGTTTAATGAAATCATGGGTCTGTGGACGTCAATTAAAACTTGCTCCGTTTGATACTGTAGCGGGGTAGATTAGGAACAATAAATGTTACAAGTCACAAAAATTACTGCATGTGCAGAAAAAACTTATATTATTAATGCAAAGGATCTGCCTTTAAGTTGCCCCACTGCTAATATGTTGTTATGGAATGCGCATCCTAAAGTGTATTTACCAATTGAGAAAACTGGTGAAGAGACTTGCCCATATTGTGGTACGCATTTTATTTTAGAACATATATAGGATATGATAACAGTTTGTATTGTGAGATTGTCAGCATTAGGTGATGTCTTAATGTTAGTGCCATTAGTTAGGGCACTACAAGATACTAAGCATTATCGTATTACTTGGGTAATCTCACGTCCAGCATATGATTTGGTTGCAAATCTTGACGATGTTGAATTTATAGTTATTGAAAAACCACGTAATTTTTTAGATTTATTATCTATTAGAAAAATTTTTAAACAACGTTCGTTTGATGTGTTATTAGCAACACAGGCAAGTTTTAGTGCTAATATATTATACCCTTTAATCAAATCTCAAAGAAAAATTGGTTATGATAGTTTTCGTGCGAAAGATGGTCATTGGTTATTTGTGCGTGAAACTATTATGCCTGGAAATGATCATACGCTGGATGGCTTTTTAAAATTTGCATATATGTTAGGTGTTCAAAAACCAATATCACCAAGATGGGATCTACCGCTTGCATCGCAAGACCTATTGTGGGCACAGCAGTATACCGCAACACTAGGCTCGACATTTATTATTGTTAATCCAGCTGCGAGTAAACTTGAGCGTAGTTGGTTGCCTGAGCGCTATGTGCAACTGATTAAAGCGCTACAAAAGCGATTTACATTGCCGATAGTTTTAACTGGAGGTCCTGGAGATTACGATCGTAATCTTGCTAATCAAATTTTATCTCACGTACATTGCTTTGATTTAGTCGGTAAAACTAATTTACAGCAATTATTAGCTCTTATTAGTTACGCGCAATTAGTTATTTGTCCGGATACCGGGCCGTCACATATGGCAACAGCAGTGGAGACCCCAGTGATTGCACTACACGCAGTGACTAGTGCTGCAGTTTCTGGGCCATATCATTGTCAACATTTAGCCGTTGATTGTTATGATATCGCTGTCAGCGAAATTCTTGGCAAATCTAGTGCCCCTTGGGGTATGCATATTCACGGTAAACAGACCATGAATTTAATTACAGTTGCACAAATATTGCAAAAAATCGATGAATTCTGTCTCATTTATAAATGAGTCTCTTAACAAATAACAAAAAACAATAAAATTGCACCAACACAAATTGCACTATCAGCAACATTAAATACAGGCCAATGATATATAGAGTAATACACGTCAATAAAATCAATAACATAACTTAGAGACAAACGATCATATAAATTACCTAAAGCCCCACCAAGAACTAAAGCAATAGCCAGAGCTTGCCATTTATTTTGTGCTTTATATAACCATATACTCAATATAATACTCATTACCATACTAAAAATCAATAAAAACCAATAATGCCAAGCTCCGGTACCAACCAAAAAACTAAATGCTGCACCAGTATTATAAACCAATGTGAAATTCAATATGGGTATAACCGGATAGGGATGATAAGGAATTAACTTAATACTCGCATAATGTTTAGTAAATTGATCTAGCAATAAAATTGCCAATGGTAATGCATACCAAAAATATTTAACATGCTTACGCATATTGTCTAATTTCAGTGTGGTTATTGATGTTTTTCACACAACGATTACATAATGTTGGATGTTGCATGTCATTACCAATATCTGCACAACGATGCCAACAACGATTGCATTTGCTGTGGTGATTTGCATTAATTGCAATGGCGCAACCTAAATCATCATTAATAATTGCATTTGCAGGAATCTCTGAATAATCATGCAAATATACGGCAGAAGTAATGAATATAAACCGCAATTCGTCCCCAATAGTTTTTAAAAAGTGCAAGTTATTTTGTATATAAAGATGGACATCAGCCTCAAGCCCTGAACCAATATTCCCAACTTTGCGTTGTATTTCTAAAGAGCGATTGACTGCATCACGTAAGTTTTGCAATATTTGCCATTTGGGCATATCGACATTAGAAATTACCGGCCAAGAAGTATACCATAATTCTAAGAAAATCGATGATCCCTGTCTGCCAGGAATATATTGCCAAATTTCATCAACAGTGAAAGACAAAATGGGCGCCAACCATAATGTTAATGCATTAATAATATAATAGATAGCAGTTTGACAAGACCGGCGATTAATACTGCTAGCGTGATTAGTATATTGTCTGTCTTTAATTACATCTAAATAAAAACTGCTCAAATCCAACACACAAAAATTATGAATTTTTTGATAAATCAGATGAAAATTATATTGTTCATATGCATTAATAATTTCTTCTTGTAATAATTGACAACGTTTAATAATCCATTGATCAAGCTCAATCATTTGCGCAATTGCTACTATATGTTCATCAGGTTGAAAATCAAATAAATTTGCCAATAAAAATCTTGCGGTATTACGAATGCGTCGATAAGCATCAACATTGCGTCGAATAATTTCATCAGAAATACTCACTTCATAAGTATAATCAACAGAAGCCACCCACAAGCGTAAAATATCAGCGCCATATTGATTAATTAACTTATCTAATGCAACATAATTACCCTTGGATTTAGATAATTTTCTACCATCAGCATCAACTGTATACCCATGAGTTAAAACGGCTTTATATGGAGCATGATTATAAATTGCGACTGCAGTCGTTAACGAGGAATTAAACCAACCACGATATTGATCTGCGCCTTCAAAATAGACATCAGCAGGTATAGTAACTTGCGGATGCTGTTTGGGAACTGCAAAATGTGAAACTCCAGCATCAAACCATACATCTAAAGTATCTGTGCTTTTAATATAATCATCTGCATTTGTTAACAAAAAGTCAGTTACTGATAAATTTAACCACGCCTCTACACCATGCTCTGCAACTAAATCCGCTATCTTATTGATAAGATTTACTGTATCTGGATGCAAATCCCCAGTAATTTTATGAATTAATAAAGGCATGGGTGTTCCCCAGGCTCTTTGTCTTGATATACACCAATCGGGCTTAGTTTTAATCATAATGCTCATGCGTTCGCTACCCCATTCAGGTAACCATTGAATACTCTGTACCGCATCTTGCATTGCCTGACGTAATCCCGATTTATCCATAGCAATAAACCATTGCGGGGTTGCTAAAAATATCATGGGTTTCTTATGGCGCCAACAATGTGGATAGCTATGCTCAATCGTAGTTTTATATAACAATGTTGTAGCAGATTCTAATAAAGCTATAATTTGCGCATCGACCTTTAACACAGAAATACTAGCAAAATGTGGTACGTCAGGAGCATAACAACCATTCATTAATACATAATTAACTAATGGTAAATTATACTCCATACCAACTTTATAATCATCAGGACCATGCATGGGGGCTGTGTGTACACATCCAGTACCAACCTCAGTCGTCACATGGGTACCAAGTATAATTGGCACGATTTTATTAAAATTAGCTATTGCTGTAGTTAATGGATGTAATAATAATAAACCAGCCAATTCAGTGCCGAGAAATTCACCGGCGATCGTATAATGCGCAGATTCATAACGTTGCATCACATCAACCGCCAAATCTGCGGCCACAATAAAATACTTCTGCCTGCAATCTAATAATAAATATTTAATTTCTGGATGCACACAGACCGCTTCATTAGCTAATAAAGTCCATGGGGTTGTTGTCCAAATAGGTACGATAACCGGTTGTAGTCGTACATGGTGTTTCTGCAACCACGCTTCAGAATGTTGCAGAAGAAAAGCGACATCAATGGCATCAGAAACTTTATTTTCATAATCCACTTCTGCTTCGGCTAACGCAGATCCGCACTCAATACACCAATGCACCGGCTTAACACCTCGTTCTAAGTGGCCATTGTTAATAATGCGCCCCAGAGCACGCATTACATTAGCTTCATAAATCGAATCATAGGTCGTATACGGATTATCCCATTCACCA